>JAFLJU010000324.1 GCA_022712835.1 Desulfobacteraceae bacterium | reverse complement strand
TTACTTTTCCTTGCCTACCATGATGCTTTAACAGGATTAAAAAACAGAAAAGCATTTTATGAAAATCTGGACAGGTGTTTGAAATCGGCCAGGCGAAATAATAATAAGATTGCCATCCTTTATATGGATATTGATAAATTTAAAAAAGTGAATGATACCCTGGGCCATGAAATTGGGGATGAACTTTTAAGGGAGATATCCCAAAGACTGAACAATTGCATGAGACAAACAGACGTTATCTCCAGAATTGGAGGGGATGAATTTGTCATAATCATTAATGATCCCAAACATTTTAACCCGGGAAAAGCAGCCGCAAAGATCCTGCAAGCCCTCAGTCAGACCTATCATTTGAGAGGTCATGAAATTAATTATGTTTCAACCAGCATCGGCATCAGCATATTTCCCGATGATGCCCAACAGATTGAAGATCTGGTCAAAAAAGCGGATCAGGCCATGTATGGGGCAAAAAAAGAAAAAAATAAATTTGTCTTTTTTTGCGAATACGACTCCGGATCAGCATAAGGATCAGCAGACGTCTATGAACTCATTTCTCAACCAGATATTGCAAAATCATTTCTATGAGGACTCAATCGTTTTCGAGTAAAAACAAATGACTGTATCCCAATTTGATATCCAGCAATTGCCCGGGGGCCATGCCAAGATAGTGGCAGACCATCACCCGGATTACTCCGCTGTGGGTGACGACAAGGGTCGGGCCTGTGAGATTTTGGACTATATCTTCAAAAAACGGGGAGATACGGGTTTTAAGATCATTGAAACTTTCTCCCTCGGGGGGGTGGAAGGTATCGATTTGCTCCCCCCGTTGCAAAAAAAGATCCGGACTGGTTTCCCGGATATGATCAAAGGATTCCCCATCCCAGGTTCCCATATTGATTTCATTAAGCCGGGCATCCGTACTGATTTCTTTTTCAGGGCAAATGAGGGCTGCCGTGTCCCGGCATCGCGTAAGGTTGCTGGAATAGATCTGATCAAATTGGATTTTGGCAAAGGCGTTTTTCCAGAACAGAGCCTGGTTCACCCCGGTCTCATCCAGAGGGATATCGGTCTGGCCGATGAATCGCTTTGTCTCGTGTCCCTGTATCTGTCCGTGGCGCAGCAGGAAAATGCAGGGGCGGGTGATGGAACATTGTTTGAAGGGGTTTTCCTGGAGCGGTTTTGATCCGGGCCTGAATCTGTTGAGAATTTTCATGCTTTTGAAAGATCGGTTTTCCGGCTTCTAACCTGGATGATTTCACTGATGATACTCACGGCAATCTCTGCCGGTGTTTCTGAATGAATCTCAAGCCCTATGGGGGAATAAACCTTTTCAAGGGATTCTTTTGGAACCCCTTTTTCGATGATGTTAGCATATACCTGGTTTCGTTTCCGGCGGCTGCCGATCATCCCGATGTATGCGGCTTGGGTTTCAAGCGCTTGCTCCAATACGGTCTGGTCGTGGAGATGACCCCGGGTGAGGATGACAATATAGGCATTTTTGTCAATGATCAGGTTTTGATGGGTCAGCTCATGGAAAACCGTGGAAAATCGGTTGGCCACATGGACGGTGTGGGCATGTTCAAATCGGTTTGTATTGGCAAATTCAGCCCGGTCATCCACCACAATGGTGCGCATATCGAGTAGATGGGCCATGTTTGCCAGTTGCAACCCCACGTGTCCTGCTCCAAAGATATAGAGGGTGTCATGGGGCTGGCTGGGTTCAATGATGAATTCTGTCAGATTGTGATTTTGCAGCACGGGTGCCGTGCTGGAAAACTGGTTGTCGCTGATGGCATCAAAAAGGACTTTTGGAACCAGGTTGGGGCCGATAAGGTTTCCATCGGGCAGGACCAGGCATTTATCCGTGGTAAAGGTATCTCCGGAAAATCCTTGGATCCGGGACACCAGCACGGTTTTTTTCCCGGCCTTTTCATGGGCTGCCATGGTGGTAAATACCTGGATCAGGGCGGGTGATGGTTCGGGAAAGGTTTCAATCCAGACGGTGAGGTCCCCGCCGCAGACCATGTCCAGCCCATCCTTTAATTTCTGGTTCAGAATAAATTCTTTGATTTGGCACTGGTGAACGGACATCATGGAAAGGCAGGTCTCAATGACCCGGGCTTCCACCAGGCCGCCGCCAATGGTCCCGTAAATTTTGCCGTTGGAAAGGACCACCATTTTGCTGCCCGAGGTTCTGGGGGTGGAACCCTTGTGGGTCATGATGGTGGCCAGGGCAAAAGGGGTGGCCTCGTTCAGGCAATCCAGTATATTTTGGGTGAGTGATTCCATTTATTTTCCGAAACTACAGTTGGGAAACCGGCATACTTTGCAAGAGGCGCAGAACCCCCCGTGTCCCATTTTTACTATATCTGAGTGGGCAATGGTTTCCCCTGCCAGCAGTTTGGGCAGAATCAGATCAAAAATGGACGCCCTGTGGTACATAACGCACCCGGGAAGTCCCACCACCGGGACATCGCCGATATAGGCCACCATGAACATGGCACCGGGAAGAACTGGTGCCCCGTAGGAAATGATCTTGCCCCCGGCGGCTCGGATGGCGGCTGGGGTCAGGTCATCCGGGTCCACGGACATTCCGCCTGTTACGGCGATCATCTGGGCCCCGTCTGCCAGCAATTTGTGAATGGCGGATACGGTCATGGAGATTTCATCTGACACGATAATTTTTTCGGTGATACAAGAGCCCAGGGCCTCAAACTTTTCTGCCACCACAGGTCCAAACCCGTCCCGGATACGGCCGCTGAAAACTTCTGATCCGGTCACAACCAGTCCCACATCAAGCTTGGCCAGGGGTTTTACTTCAATGATGGGAAAATATTGTTTGCAGATTTTTTCTGCTTCAATCACCCGGCTTTCATCAATGGAAAGAGGGATGACCCGGGTGCCAGCCAGTTCTTGGGTCGTCTGAACCACCTGGTCCGTATGCAAGGTGGCAAAGATGACATCCTGGACCGAGTTCAATTGTTCAAGGGCAGCCACATTGATTTTTAAAAAACCCATGGAAGTGGCGGAAAATCCCACCTTGCCCTCTTTGGGGTCGCTGAGGGAAAGGCCTTGACCCATGGCAGCCCGGGCAATGCGCATGGCGGCATCGTTTTCATGGATCTCTCCGTCAAGGCCGCTCACGTAAATATGTTGCTTGCCCAGGTCTAAAAGTTTCTCAACATCTGCCTGGGTAATGACATGGCCTTTTCTAAAGGTCGGGCCTTTAAACAGGTCGGGAACAATTTCGGTGATGTCGTGGAGAAGGACCTTGCCCACGGCCTCGTGAACGGAAACCGACGCCGTTTTTTCTTTTTCATAGTATTTCATATCAGCAAATTCCTTGGATTTTAGCCGCCGAGATTGGGATTGATAAACTCAATCCTATCATTTTCAATCACCTTGCAGATATCATAATTTTTAGGATAAATATACCGTCCATTTTGTTCTACAATCACGTGGGGGTCCCCTTCATCAAAAAATTTAATGAGCTCAGTGATGTTCAAGTCCTCGGGGATGGTCTCCTGCAAACCGTTAAATTGGATGATCATCCTTTATCTCCTTTTTTTGCCTGATGGGCCTTACAGGCATTGCATTCCGGGTTGGGTGTCAATGCGGTCGTCGTGATTCGCATGGTCAATCCGGAAATTCTTAACAGCCGGTTTGTCAGGGGAGTACCGATGCCCAGCAACAGTTTAACGGCTTCCATGGCCTGGATGGAGGCAATCATTCCGGCAGTTGCACCCAGAATACCATTATCCGGGGGGGATGTACCAGGATTTATTGTGGGGTCCTGGAAAATGCATTCAAAACAAAGAGACCCCGGAACAAAACTTGAAATCATCCCGTCAAATCCCTTCACCCCACCAAAAACCCATGGCAGGTTGTGGCGAAGGCAGGCGCGGTTCAGCACCTGCCGGGTGGGATAATTGTCACATCCGTCCACCACCAGGTCCACCCCTTCCAGCAGTGCATCAATGCTTTTTTCTTCAATCTTGATCTGTGCCTGGGTGATCTGTATGGTTGAGTTGAGCTGGCCCAAGCGATCGGCTGCAGAGGCGGTTTTGGGTTTTCCCAGGCTGGCCTCCCCATGAACCAGCTGTCGGTTCAGGTTGGAAAGTTCGACACTATCGTTATCAACTATGACCAGGTGGCCCACACCGGCGGCTGCCAGGTACAGGGAGGACAGGGAGCCTAACCCACCGGCCCCGGCAATCAGGACTCTTGATCGTGCAAGGGTTTCCTGACCCGGGATACCGATTTGGGATAGCTTTATCTGGCGGGTATACCGCTCATTGTCCAAAGGGACCACTGTCCTTTTTCCTTATTTTGCCATTCGTTCTTTGTAGTCCTGGATGGCATGAAAAACCCGTTCCGGCGTCAAAGGCAGCTCATTGAGCCTTACCCCTGCTGCATTGTAGACGGCATTGAGGATGGCGGGTATGGTCGGCATGATGGCGCCTTCCCCCACTTCTTTGGCGCCGTAAGGGCCATTGGGTTCATCGCTTTCCACCACAATGGTCTTGACCCGGGGCATGTCCATGGAAGTGACAATCTTGTATTCGGCAAGGTCGGCGTTGAGTACCTGGCCTTTATCGTTAAAGATCACCTCTTCATGCATGGCTTCTCCGATTCCCATGGAAACGGATCCCTCCATCTGGCCTTCCACCGAGGTCATGTTGATGGCCTTGCCGCAGTCATGGGCGTCGGTGATGCTGTCTATGGTCACTTGTCCTGTTTCCATGTCAACGGTGACCTCGGCCACCTGTGCTGAACATCCGTAGGCAGGCGAAGTCCCAACCGCTGCTCCTTTGAATTTTCCGCCCAGGTTATGGGGCTTATATTTTCCGGTTCCCACAATGGAGCCCCGTTCAAGGAAGGCAACTCTGGAAGCCTCTTTAAAGGTTAGCTTTTCAGAATCTGGATTGTCTGTCCAGCCTCTGTGCTCTTTGATATAGCGTGTTCTAAGGGCTGAAAAATCAGGGGTATCTCCGCTGAATTCAATGAATCCGTTTTTGATATCCAGTTCTTCCTTCGGAACATTCAATTGCTCTGCCAGTACTTCCAACACCTGGGCCTTGGCATGGTCGGCGGCATTCTTGGTGGCGTGCCCCGTCATAAGCGTCTGGCGGCTGGAATAGGCACCTAAGTCCACGCCCATGTCGGTGTCCCCGGAGGCCAGGCGGATATGGTCCAATGGAATCCCCAGGGCTTCGGCGGCAATCATGGCAAAGGCGGTGTCAGATCCCTGGCCGATTTCAGCCGATGCCGTATAAACAAGGGCGGTGCCCCCGTCTTCGGTGAGCTTGACAATCACCGTGCCGTGAAAGGTGTCGGACCGGTAAATGGGATAGCCTGCACCGGATACAAAGAAACCACAGGCCATGCCGATGCCTTTGCCGTTGGGCATGTTTCCTTTTTTCTTGTCCCAGTCGGATCCCTCTCGTACCGCTTCTATACATTCTGACATGCCAAATGAGCTCATGTTCAGGTCGTTGCAGGTGGTGTCCCCTGCATTCATCATGTTTTTGATCCGCAGTTCCATGGGGTCCATGCCGATCTCTTCGGCAATCATGTCCACCTGCTGTTCAAACAGCGCCCGGGCAATAACCGCCCCGTGCCCCCGCTGGGCTCCACAGGTTGGTTTGTTGTTGTAAACCCGGTACCCGTCGTAGCTCATATTGGCAATTTTGTAGGGTCCTCCCAGAAGGGAGCCCGTGTAATAGACCGTGGCAATGCCGAAACTGGTATAGGCACCGCCGTCCAGGCAGCACTCATGCTTGATGGCCATGAGGGTGCCGTCTAACATGGCGCCGGTGGTGATGGTGTGGGTGAACTGGTGCCGGGCCCTGCCATACATGAATACCTGGTCCCTTGTAAAATTCATTTTAACGGGTTTCTTGGTTTCCCTTGCCAGGATGCAGCAGGCAAGTTCCATGGGGTTGGCCGCGGCCTTGATGCCGAAACCGGCGCCCACATAAGGTTTTTTGACCCTTACCTTGCCCACGTCCATTTCCAGGACCATGGCCACGGTGCGTTGAACATAATGGGGGACCTGGGTGGAACTGACCAGGGTGAGGACGCCTCGGTTGTCAAATTCGGCAACGCATCCCTGCATTTCGATAAAGGCTCCGTCCTGGCGTTTGTTTTTCATGGTGCTGGTCTTGATGATATCGCATTTTTTCAGGGCCGCCGCCACATCCCCGAACTCCTGGTGAACTTCAGCGCACAGGTTGCCGGGAGAGTTTTCATGGAGCTGGGGGGCTCCCTCTTTCATGGCATCTTCCACCGTGAATACCGCAGGTAAAAGTTCATATTCCACTTCGATAAGTGTGCAGGCTTTGAGGGCAATCTCCAGGGTAACTGCTGCAACCGCCGCAATCTCATCGCCTATGTACCTCACCTTGTCAATGGCAAACACCGTTTCATCATACCGGGCCGGGCTGACCCCATATTTAATGTGACCTGCCTGTTCATGGGTGATAACCGATTTTACACCGGGAAGCGCTTTGGCCTTTGTGGTGTCGATGGAAATTATTTTTGCATGGGCATGGGGGCTTTGGAGCAGGGCTCCGTAAAGCTGGCCCGGTCGGCTGATGTCATCGGTAAACACGGCCTGTCCCGTTGCCTTGTCCGGGGTATCAATCCGGTGGGCCCGGGTGCTGATAATATCGAAATCTTTCATGGGTTCCTCCTTTGGATAGGGCTCTGGGTTATGAACTCTGGGATTCAATGGCTTCGAAAATTTTCTGGTATCCTGTGCACCGGCAGAGATTGCCTGAAATGCCTTCCCGGATTTCCTCTTCGGAAGGGTTCGGGTTTTTATCCAACATGTTCTTGGCTGACATGATCACGCCCGGGGAGCAAAAACCGCACTGGATGGCCCCTTTTTCAACAAAGGCCTCCTGGAGGGGGTGAAGTCCCTGGTCCGTGCTCAACCCTTCAATGGTCTCAATGACCGACCCATTGGCCTGGGCTGCCAGGACCAGACAGGAATTGACCGCATTCCCGTCCATGATGACGGTGCAGGCACCGCAATCTCCGGTGTCACACCCTTTTTTGGTGCCCGTGAGGGCAAGCTCGTAGCGGAGCATGTCGGCCAGGGTGAGATTGGGCTCCACCGCAATTTCATGGGATTGATCATTTATGGTCAGACTGATTATCTTTTTCATGGGTTCTCCTTGGAATTTTTTTGTGACCAAATCTTGTAAAGAATGGTCTTTAACCCTTTCTTTTAAGGGAATGTTCCACCGTCATTTTCTATTGGGAAGCACCCCTGGCCCGATCATAGGCCGTTGTCAGGGTTCGTTTTGTCAAGACGCCCACCATGGCTTGTCGATACCCGGCGGTTCCCCTGAAGTCGTCTATGGGACGGCAGTCTTCTCTTCTGGCCATTTCACCGGCAGCAAAAAACGAGTCTTCCGAAGGGGTCTGACCCAAAAGTGTGCTTTCAGCTTTCGGGGATCGGATGGGGGTGGCTGCAACCGAGCCCAGAGCGATGCGGCAGGTGGCAACTTTTCCCGTGCCCGGATCATATTCAAGGAAGGCCGCTACATTGACCACGTTGATTTCTGATGATTTGCGTTTGCCCAGCTGGATATAATGTGCATCACTGTTATCGCCGGGAATGGGAAGCCTGAAACCGGTTAGGATTTCATCCGGCTGGATGCAGGATTTGCCGGGACCTGTAAAAAAGTCGGCAATGGGAATTTCTCGTTTGTTGTCGCAGCTTTCTAAAAGAGCAACCGCATCATACACCAACAGGGCGCATAGGGTATCTCCGGCGGGGCTTGCATTGCAGGCATTGCCGCCAATGGTGGCCCGGTTTCGAATCAAATGACTGCCAAGATTGTCACAGCCGGCCTTGAGAGCCTTGAATCTTTCTTGAATAATGGGGGTTGCGGAAAGCTGTGCCATGGTGGCGCAGGCACCCATCACAATGGTATTATTTTCTTGGGTGACAAGGGCCAGGGACTCGATTCGTCCCAGGCTGATGAGGTGATCTGTGGTAACCAGCTTTTTTTTCAGGTGCACCAGAAGATCGGTTCCACCGGCCAGTAAACGTGCATTCGTGCCAAATTTTTTTTTGAGTTCCAGTGCATCCCCAATAGAAATGGGTTCGTGGAATTCAAAGGTGGGTAAGAGCATATTTGTCTCCTCCATGGTTAAGGGGAAAAATTAACGATTACCTATGGGCTATCATTGGAAGGTTGACATGTCAACAAAAATTTAGCTCTGGCGGGTAACCGTTTTGTTCGCCATGCTGAACACTTGGTTTCGTTTCTTCAACAGCCTGATATTTAAAGGGTAATAACCTATTGTTTGGTCGGCAACAACGATAATTGAAAATTAAAATTATTAAATAATTTATAATGGCGAACTAAAAAACATTAGTTTTGCCGACAGTTTTATGCCCAAGTAAATAATGCAAATACCATGCTCCCATCATCTCATCCGGTCGACTAATACCTGGCGTGGTTTGACCCCATCGGTTGCACCGATAATCCCGTTTTTCTCCATCAGGTCGATGATCCTTGCGGCTCGGTTGTACCCGACCCTAAGCTCGCGCTGAACACTTGATATGGACGCCTTTCTTGTGGACAGAACATAATCAAGGGCTTCTGTGTATTTTTCATCATAATCATCTGTGTTCACTTCCAGGGACGGTTCGTATTCTTTTTCCGAGGTGATTTCAAGGACATATTGGGGGGTTCCCTGGGTCTTTAGAAAATTGGTGATGGAGATAATTTCCGTTTCGGAAAGATAGGTGCCGTGAACTCTGGTCAACCGTGCGGTGCCTGGGGGGACAAAGAGCATATCTCCTCTGCCCAGAAGGGTTTCGGCGCCGTTGGAATCGATGATGGTTCTGGAGTCGGTTTTGGAGGAGACCTGAAAGGATATCCTTGTGGGGAAATTGGCCTTAATGATGCCGGTTAACACATCAACGGAAGGGCGCTGGGTGGCAAGAATCAGATGAATACCCGCCGCCCTTGCCATCTGGGCGATGCGGGTGAGTGAAAGTTCAATATCCTTGCTTGCGGTCATCATGAGGTCGGCCAACTCGTCTATGATGACGACAATATAGGGATATGGTTCAATATCATCTTCCCCATATTCAGACAGATCCGAGTGTTTTACTTTGTGATTGTACTGCTCAATATTTCTGACTTTTAGTTTGGCCAGCATCTCATACCGGCTCTCCATCTCCCGAACCACCCACTGAAGGGCAATATTGGCCTTTTTCATGTCGGTGATGACCGGGGTGAGCAAATGGGGAATATCATTGAACATCGAAAGTTCAATGCGCTTTGGGTCAATCATGATAAATCTTACGTTTTCAGGGGATGACTTATAAAGAATACTGGCAATCATGGCGTTGAGGGCAACACTTTTTCCTGTACCCGTTGCCCCTGCAATGAGCAGATGTGGCATTTTTTCAAGCCCCACAATCACCGGGTTGCCGATGATATCCTTGCCCAGACAGATGGGGGTATGGGAGTCGATATTGATAAAATCTTCAGACCCGACAATATCAATAAAGGGTACAATACTCATCTTTGTGTTTGGGATTTCAATACCGATCACATCCTTGCCGGGAATCGGGGCGACAATACGGATACTCAGGGCGCTCAGAGCCAGTGCCAGATCATCGGCCAGGTTCACGATTTTACTGATCTTGATGCCGGGATCCGGCTTGTATTCAAATGTAGTAATCACAGGGCCGGGGGAAACTGCCATGACTTCTCCCTTGATGCCGAAGAACCCCAATTTTAGTTCTAACACCTCCGCCCCTCTTCTGATGGCCTCATGATCAATTTCCATCTGCGTATCAGTTTTTTTGAGAAAATCCAGGGAAGGCATATTAAATTCATCACCGCCATGGGTCGCTACTGCCATGGGATTCATGCTTTTTTGTGCGGTGTTGATTTTCAATTGAGAATGGGTTGTTTCTTCAGTTTGCACGAAAGGTTCGGTCTCTTTCCTTTGGGACGGCGGTACCTCTGACTGGGGCATCATCTTTTGCTGGAGCGGCGTTTTTTGCTGAGGCGGCGTTTTTTGTTGGGGCGGCATATCTGGTTTGGGATCCCCGGAGGTTTTTGCCGCTGCCTTTGATTTTTTCAACGTTTCTAACATTTGCCTGACCAGGGGGCTGGGTTGTTGCACAACCTTGGTTTTGAGCGGCTTAGCAGGTTTTATTGCGTTCTGTGTTTCTTTTCCTTCCCGGGAAGGGGGCGGGTTTTCTTTCTCTTCTGTCTCTTCTTTTCTTGGTGGCGGCGGTGGCGGTTGTGTTCCTGGAAGCGACCCGTTCTTTTCTGGTGCCTGTTTGCGGATGCCGTTGGGATTTTTCCGGTCCTGGTACAAGCCCATCATCCGTTCATGCTCCTGAAGCATCTGATTGTATTTGTTTTCAAGTTGAACATATTTATCGGTAATGTTTAAGTTGGATAACAGCAGCTTTGCGTATGGACTTGATTTGTTCTCGCGGTCCTGAAATTCCGCTGCGATTTTTTCCATTTCACTGACCATTATATGGGCAATCCTTTCTGTATTGCTCAAAACGGTATTTCCATCAATCTTAAATTTGTAGGTCCCACACTCTGTTTTGATGGACAGAACATTTTTATCAAGGCTGTAATTATTTTCTTTCACACTACCAACTTTTTATTTGAGTTCAGATAAACCATGTGCCTAAAATACACCCCCGCTATATAGCACATTTGTAAAAGAGATGCCACTGCTGGCAGGATGCGCCAATATGCGTCCTAGGGCCTTCCGAAATTGGAGAACTATTAATTTCGGGGTGCCTAACATGAAGCCTTGATTTCTAATAATAGTCCGGGCCTTGAAATCCGGCATTTCCACGCAACACAAATAGAATAGTCCACAGTGAAAAAACTCAAAGATACCGATGCAAATCAAAACTATTTTCAGATAAAAGTTGAAGTCATGATGATGCAAGTTATGTTTGACTTTGAAAGGGCTGTGATTCAAAACAAGAATCTTGCCTGTTGCATTTTTCCCAAGGACAGTCACATCCTGATAGATTATTTGCCAATAGTTACCTTTTTTCACTCCAAAAATTGCGTGACAGTCTGTTGGGAAAATAGTATACTCACACTATATTCAGTTAGAACCTATTAGTGATTTTATCCCTTCTCTCGGACCTTACGATAATTGTGATCCTGAATTGTATTTTTCTCTTCTACCGCTTAAAAACTTTTCGGTATGACCTTAACGTATCGGCTGAACCGGCAAATCGTTTACTAATCTCAAAATTTATTTTGGGAAGGTTTTTAAATTTTCGGTGTACGATATCAGCTTGTTAGACAAGCTGGAAAGGAGAGTGTCATGAATATCAAAAAAATCCTAAATCCGGTTGACGGGTCAGAGCATTCAATTAATTCAACCAAGTATGCCATTGAACTTGCTATAACTTTAGATGCCCAAATTATCCTGTTGCATTGCCATGCACGCTTCCCCATTGTTTTTGCGGAACCCTATTTCCAAGAGGCTGTTAATAAAATTAACAAAGCATCCGAAGAGCTTGTTGAACCGTTTATGAAAATATTGGAACAGGCGAAAATAAAGTTCGATGTCCGTATTCTTGAAGGGTCTCCGGGGAATAAAATACCTGAGGTAGCCAGAATTGAGAAAATAGACCTGATCGTTATGGGATCAAGAGGTGTCACGGATTTTACCGGCTTGCTTCTGGGCAGTGTTGCCCATACGGTGCTTCATAAATCAGACTGTCCTGTTTTTATAACAAAATAGAAAAGAAAATAATAAAGCAGGGTTGTTAAAACCTAAGTTCGCAGGTTTAATCTTTTCTGATTTTATTATATTTTCGGAAAAGTTGAATTGCCGAAATATCTTTACAGCTCTTTAAAATATTGTTACGGAATCTTTGTCCGATTAAGAAACTTGTCTGGTAGCGTTAAGATTTACAAGATAAGGGATTATTATGATTGAATATCCTTAGTTTTGACAAGCTATTCAGTTTTGATATTCAAATATTGAATGATATGAAGAAATACACATCATATTGCTATAATTAGGAGGTAGTCGCTTTGAAAAGTATTGAATTGTTGGAGAGCAATTATGTCTGAACCGATAGAAATCCTTCGTGGAGTTGTGCATCCTTAGGTATTGCGATACATTCGGACATATGAATGTTCGTTGGTATAGCCATTTTTTCGATGATGCCGCATTTCATCTATGGTCACTTTACTGGGGGAGTCATAAAAAAATGCTGGCTGAATTTGGAGTTCATACGGTAACGGCCTCGGCGACATTACAGTTTCAGCAGGAACTGGTAGCAGGTGATTTGATATTAGTAGATAGTTTGCTGACCCGCAAACACGCAAATCAACGGAAATGCCAACCTCAATCAGACAGTCTCTTGAAAATGCATAACAAAACGGTAGAACAGGAAATCAAGTACCCATTGCTTGGGTGCTTGGTGTTGTGACAGATAGTTCCTTTAGAAAGTTGTAAAAAATGCTAAAAGCAGAAAACAATATGATTGAAACAAAAAGACTGAAACTTCGTGTGCCGGAAATTTCCGATCAGAAATTTTTCATTAAACTTTATTGCAATCCAGAGGTCATGAAGCATATTCCCCCCAATGGTAAACCTGCTACGTTCAATGAAGCAAAAGCAAGACTCGACCATCTTATAGTTCATTGGGACAGGTATGGATACGGGATGTTTGTTGTTGAGTTAAAGGATTCTATCATACCTGTTGGTTACTGTGG
>JAFLJU010000487.1 GCA_022712835.1 Desulfobacteraceae bacterium | reverse complement strand
GGGGACTGAATTCATGGAAAAAATCCTTTACACTGCCGGAAAACATCTCAATCTCCCGGGAAAAAAGCTGGTTCAACTCCTTCCACACACCAGACAAAAGGGATAGGTCCAGATGCTCCCTGCCAATCATAAGCGGGGCGGTATCCATGACTCTATTCAATTCTTCCGGCAGAAAATCAATATCGGCCTTGTGGCGAACCTCTTCAATATCAGGATAGCATTTGAGTTTTAGAAGGAAGGTTTGGGAAAGATCCCGCCAAAAGTTAAGGGAGGGGGACAGGGGTATTTTATTGTCGGAGCAGCCCAGAAAAAGCAGCCATTTTTTATCATTTTCACGGTATAAATTATGGATTTCCAGATTCAATGCCTGTTGTTTTTTCCCCAGCCTCTCTCCGGAATTTTCCCAGGTTAATACAAGCTCATGGGAAGGCATGATATCCACGATAAGTTCTTTCATAGGGCCTTCCTTATCAAACCGCCTATGGGATGATCAAGTATTATCTGGGATGGATCTCACTTTAATGAAAAGACTGTCAATAAAAAAAAGGCTGTTTTCCTTTGTATAAAGGGAAACAGCCTTTTTTAAACGAACGAGTTCAAACAAATAACAGGGTTAAATCAAACTAAAATCTTTCAAAAATATGAGTTCCTGATCGGGTATCTTGATGATTTCCGACCTCCTGCTGGACGGGGCCCGCTATAATTTGATTGTCCTGCATCATAATCCGGGTGCCCTCGATTTTTTTAACAACCCTATGTTTGGTCATGAGTTTCTTTGGACACCTGTCTCGGTCAGGGCGCATCCCTCATTTCAGGGATGGGGTCCGCGACCACCGGGTATCTGTTGGCCGCCATGTTTTGGCTGCATATTACCGCCCAATGGGTCTTCCTTAATTTACTGCCCCTGGGAAAACACTTCCATGTCATCACGGCCCTGCCCAATGTGTTTCTAAAGAGCCTGGGCTATCCATTTTGCCATTTATACCCAGTTCATAGCTCAGCTCGTCGCTTCCGCTAAAATCACCCTGTAAAATTCCCTTGAAGGATCGTTGACCTACCACGATCCCTGTTACCTGGGCCGGTACAATTCAATTTACGATGACTCCAGATCAATTTTACAATCCCTTTCAAAAGAGGGGGTCACAGAACTTTACCGGAAGGGCCAGGTTTGTGTCCCTTCGGTCAATAGCAGGAGATCTTCTCCTCAATCGCCTATGTTTGCGCCACCTGTTTCAACAGGGTGGATAGTATTTGGACTGAACAATCATACCGCCGGTATAACTGTCTAATCGGATAAAACCTAAAATTTCAGGTTTTTCCCGATTAATTTTTTTTTATTTTCCCGATAAGGATTACTTAGCTTTTTATCTCACCGCGATCCATGTAATGGAAAGAGCAGAGCTATTTCTTTATCTCTCCCCTAAAAATCAAGGGGACTCCTTGAATCTTTTATCGTTCTCGATCGAAGTTTTTCAATAAACTGGGTCAAACTCTTGGTAACCGTTTTTTCAAAACCATATTTATGACAAAAATCCAGATAATAGCGCAGCCATTTGATAAAAGCATGCTGCTCATTTTCAGGCATCCTGTTTTTATTCAATATGGCGCAATAATTTTTTAATAAAATTGGTTCGACGAGACCTTTGATTAACTCAGAGCAGAAAGTGCTCGATTATTACAAAGTTGCAATAAACCCAACAAAAAATAATGATATATTTACGATAACCACTTTAAATTATTGATAATTTTATCCATATGTGCTATTGATTTTACAATCAAACAGCATAGATGGGGGCTACTTTATGGGATTCAAAGCAAAACAGAAAAATTTAACTTTTTCGGATTTTAAAAATTCCTTGAGAGATAAGAAGAACCGAAATCTTAAAACATTGATGAACTTGGATAACACCATTGCCTGGGATAAAATTGAATCCATTCTATTAAAAGATTATCCTGTTGGAAATAAAAAAGAAGGTAATAAGGCTTATTCACCACTGCTTTTATTCAAGTGCCTACTGATCCAGAAATGGTTTCGGATCAATTCAGATCCCGAACTGGAGAGTCAAATCAATGATCGTAATTCATTCCAGACGTTTTTAGGATTCTTAGCCAATGAGGTATCACCGGATCATTCAACTTTTTCTAAATTCAGGAAAGGGCTGACCAAAGGTAAATTCGACGTCATCGTTGGAGATATCCTTAATCAATTTGCAGAGAGGGGATTGAGCATCAATGAAGGAATTGCCATTGATGCCCGTATTGTCAAATCAGCAAGTCGCCCAAAAAGTAATAAAAAATTAGAAGAGATAAAAGCATGGCGGAAGACGCCTGAAGGCAAACTCGACAAGAATGGCAACCCTTTAAAATTTGCTAGGGATATTGAATCCAACTGGACAGTGAAAAATGACAAGCCTTACTTCGGCTTAAAAGAGCATGCAGCGGTAGATGGAAAATATGGTTTTGTTCTTACAACAGTTTTAAGTCGGGCTTCAGTAAATGATACCAATTACTTTGCCTACTGTACTTTATACAGTCGTCATGTAAAACATAAACTATCGATTGTATATGCGGATAAAGGATATCACGGAGAACCAAACAGGTCATTTTTAGCGATGAATGATTTAAAAGATGGTATCATGAGAAAGGATGAGAAAAACGCTAAATTGACAGAACTTGAGATAAATCGAAATAAAAAAATATCCAAAACACGGTACATCGTAGAACAATATTTTGGTTTAAGCCATCTGCATGATAATGGACAAAGGGCACGGTTTACAACCATTGATAAAAATCATATTGATATCTGGCTAAGACAGGTTGCATTCAATATACAAAGGGGCTTTAAAATATTCAAAAAAAGGGAAGCAACAGCATAGGTGCGTCCAAATATAGGGAATAGGCGTTAAGGGCTGAGTTATTAACGAATATTGTCTAAAAAACGTGAAAATACACCGCATTTTTTTCGAAACAAGGCAAAATTTTAAAAAATCTGTTCGATTTGAAATCGAACGATCGGAACCTGTAAGAATTTAAGTATTAATCAAAGGTCTCGCATAGCGGCTTCGTCCAACAAGGCTAATTCAGCCGACGCAAAAAACCGCGCGGCTGATTAGCAAAGTTAACCAGGACGCCGGGCGCGGGATGGACAATCGATTGATTATATGTTACCGTTGAAGCTTTACCAGCGCGGCCGCTCAACCTTCGTTGAGACGGACTCGCACAGCTAAAGCATCAGCGGCAGGAAGGATGATAGCCCTTATCCCACTTTCCTCGGGCCTGTTAACAAGCCGTTGCACTCAGACAAGCTTGTGAACTAAACATTGCACGCAAAAAGGATATTATCATGGGATACATGCTCAACGCACTTGGCAATCTACCAATAGAAGAAAATATTGAACTCTACATTTTTATTGTTAACGGGGGATGGCGAGGTGGTTTGTACGATAATATTGAAAAAAACTTTAGTAATATTGCCCAGAGAATAGGTCCCAAGGCCGTGATAGCAAAAGGATTTGATTCGGAAACCTGGTCAAGTCAAGTTGCACGAAAATATTTTGGGGAGAATCATAGTGAATTGTTTGATGCTATACCGGCCCTATTCTTAACTGATGCGCACCCCGACAAATTAACCAAAGGAAGTCTCAGACTAATTATTCCGCTAAAAGATGTTGAACAGCGTTTTGGGGATTGGGATACTTTCTTTAGGTCGTTATCAAATTTCGCTTTAGAGAAAAACCCTAAGTTTCTTGAGTGTTTTGAAGATGCAAAGAGGTTGCTCGCTGAAGGAAATAAAATTATCGATTTGAAACCAAATTTTTTTGGAATTGGTGTTAACGTTAATGCCTTAATTGAGAGAATCAGAGATTAATATAAATGGGTACTCTTAGAACAAAGCTTTTACAGCGGATCGCAACAAGTCGCGCTTGCTTAAAAGCGATGTTCGGCCGGAATAAGGATGTAATGAATCAATCTGAATCTATAATTTTTAAAGGTAAAGGCATATTTACTTCAGATAAATCCCGGGTCGAATCGCACTTCATTCTTCAAAGACAATTTTCACATACTCTTTTGCTAATACAAGAAGAGGCCTCCGCTGATCCATTTTCTAATCAGTTCAATATTTCAGACCTATACTCTTTATCTGGACAACTTGAAGACGGTCGTCCTATTTCCGCAGATAAACTCATGATAACCCAAACAGGTGGCAGTGAGGGGCTTACAGAGATTTTTCCCTTGACTGGCGTAGTCATTGGGTTATCAAACTCGTCGCCTCTGATTGAAGCTCAATATCCTCTTGTTGGCATGTTTAAAGGAAAATTTTCAATTGAATATTCTGGGTGGGAAATTGAAATTCTTGAATCTGACCAAAAATCACTCGTCGCTGAGCGTCGTTCAAAGGAATGGCGAATACCTTTAGAGGGTCTTACACTTAGGCTTGCAAACCCTCGGAAAACGCTTGAAGAATATCATGAAAAAGCTCGGGAAATAATGTTGCTCTTATCTTTGGCGACAGGCAATGGTGTGACCAGCCACAGGCAAATCGCTGATTGGGGTGATCTTGGTATGATGGAGGTTTGGCGCAATATGACAGGGGGTGAAATTGGCCCTGGCTCTATAGTTCCTGCATTTCAGTTGGAAAAGTTCTTAAAACAAGCACTTCCATTATGGAGACAATGGGAATCAGATAAAAAATCTGATGTCCGCCTCGCTATCTCATATATAAATCTTTCAGCTAAAGGATATCTTGACACCCGTCTATTTCAAATCAGTCAAGCCTGGGAATTTCTTGCTGCGTCTTGGATCCCCAAAGGCAAATTAAATGATAGTGAAAGCAATTTACGGGCAAGAATTAAAGCCAGCTACCGTGAATGGAAGAAAGAGACCCCTGAAGCAGATCCAAATGGATGCTGGGGAGGTCGTGTTACCTTTCCATTCCAATGGCCATTAGCAAAACGACAAATGGAGTCACTGGCCGCCAGTAGGAATATTGCTTTTCCCAAAATTGGACTTGATTTGGAAGTCTTGAAAAAAGCAAGAGATAGTGTTGCACATACTGGCAAATTGATAAAACAGATGACCTCGACTAAGAATGATAATTCTCAGCTACTTTCATCAGCTCAATTTGGCCTACAATTAGTACTAATTGCAGAACTTGGTTACACCGGCTTAGTTGTCTCGTCAAGTGAGGGGTGGAAGACACATGTACCAATTGATAATTTTTTTAAAGAAGCAGATGGGTAAACTCTAACAATCCACTTGCACCAGTCTGACGCTGGTGAAGTGGGTAGTTCTTTACATGAAAAAAATTACAAATGATAAAAGAAAAGATACATATTGAAAAGTTTGTTGCCAAAAGTTTCCTTAATGAAATGTTTGGAGACAAACTCAATGAAAACGATTTAGGAGAAACAGACCATATAAAGCACGAACCTGATATTATATATAAAAATATTGGAATAGAAATAGGAGCATTACTATCAAGCGAAAATATGTTGAAAGACAAGTTTGTTAATGATTTTCTTAAAAAACTAAACCAAAATATTTCGACCTGTGCGGGTAGATTTCTGATGTTGTAGTAACCGATGATAGTAAAAAAATATCTAAAAACAAAAAATGGTAGACAACCGCTTCTCTTTTTGAGATGTAAGGCTATACAGCTATAATTTCTCAAAGGAAAAAAAA
>JAFLJU010000012.1 GCA_022712835.1 Desulfobacteraceae bacterium | reverse complement strand
AGGCAAAGAGCGGCATAGCCCCTGTAAGGTCGCCATTTCTCCGCCTGTTTCAATATTTCTTTTTTCTTGGGCCGTTTGCCGCATTTCTCCAGGGTTTTGATGATCCCAAGGTCTGTGGCGGGGAAACTGTCAACCATACCCAAACCCCTCATGGCCACGTAATTCACTGTCCATTCCCCTATTCCCTGGATGGAGGAAAATTCTTTTTGAAAATCCTCAAAGGGCTGGGTAGGATTCAGGGAAAATGTCCGATCCAGCAGCCCCTGGGAAATATCAGCAATGGTGGCCTGCCTGGCACCAGTGATACCGATGCCCTCCAGGCTGCTTTCCACCATCTCCTCTGGTCCGGGGAAAAAATAGTCCAATCCAGGAGGAAAGTCCTTTTCCGTTTGAGATCCTGCCTTTTCCGCAATGCGCGAGGCCAGGGTGGAGGCGGCCTTTACTGAAATCTGCTGGCCCAGAATAGCCCTAACACAAAATTCAAATGAATTAAACGCAATGGGCAGGCGAGGGACATGGCCGCCAGCCATCCCTTTGGACAGATACTTGTCCTCCTTGAATTTTTTATTGATGGGGGAAAAATTGGTATTCAGGTCGAACATCAGGCGGACCCGGTTATAGATCTCCATATAGCACCGGATATCATCGCAGAGGATGCTCAATTCCAGCGCCGATTTGCCGGGGTTATCCCTGACTATGAAGTATCCTTTGGACCGATTTGTCCTGAACGTTCTGGCATAGCTTTGGTCATCAATAACTTCCACACCTTTGATAGTTCGGATTTTCATGAATTCAATCACCTGGGAAAAATTTAATGGCCTGGTGTAGGGCAGAAGCAAGGTAGTGTTTCCATCTCTATAATCGCCCCTTTCCTTTTTTACCGCCGACGGTGCAATACCAAAAATCTCTTTAAAAACTTGGTTGAATTGACGGATGGAGCCGAATCCCGAGGCAAACGCGATGTCGGTAATGGACTTGTCCGAAAATATGAGCAGTTTTTTGGCAAAAAGGGCCCGGTGGTACCTGGCAATTTTGACCGGTGGCACCCCTAAGTTTTCGATGAACAGCTTTCGCAGGTGGCGGTCCGAGACCTCCAGTTCCTTTGCAAGCTCCGCAACGGAATGGGTGTTGAAATAGCCGTCGTAGATCATTTTCAAGGCTGCCTGAACGATAAGGGTGCCCGAAGCATTACCATTGTAATAATCCAGGTATATATCCGGCCGGCACCGAAGGCATGGCCGGTAATACTGATCAAGGGCCTCGAACATATCCTTAAAATAGACCACATTCTCCTCATTGGCCGTGGGGGAGGGGCAGGAGGGACGGCAGAAAATTCCCGTGGTTTTCACCCCGAAAAAGAATTTTCCGTCGAAATTCTTATCCTTTGTAAGCCTGGCGATTTTGTGTGCATCTTTCATTGTATCTCTCCCCAGTTTTCTGCGTAAGTCCTAAACTTGTCCACTTGAAATGGACCCAGTTTACATTGAATCAAACAGCCAATTCCATAATTCTATACCCTCTTTAAATTTTTTCAATAGATTATAAAATTACATGGTGACGACCTAAAATCGGTTATAGATTTAGCACTATGGGAAAAAATATGCTGGCGATTTTCGGACCCGGCTTAAAAAAAATGGTGTCTTCCATGGCAAAGGCCAATTTGTCAAAATCCACAAAGACCCCCCGAAACCGGGCGAAAAGACCAGCGATGGTATTCGTATCCGGACATTGACAGAACCCCTCTTATTTTTTATACTTGCATCATACGATGCGCTGATTTCTAGTAACCAACCAAAATTGTTTATCGTAATTTTAATAAATTATTTGGAAAAACAATTATTTGGAAAACCAGTTGATGTTGAATAAATTGATGCCCCCACTGGCCCATTCGATTTTTAAGGTCATGGAAAACATGTTTTCTCTCACTGTGGAAGAACAAAAGAAAACAATGGCGCTATCATTGCAAACCCAGGCGAGTCCAGAAGGAATAAAGGCATCCTGCATTACATTTTCAGGCGCATTTTCCGGGACCATTTTCCTTGAGATATCCCTGAACCTGTTAAAAACCATGACTAATTTTTTTTTGGGTCAGAGTGTGACCCATCCGTCTGAAGAGTACATGGAAGGAACCCTTAAAGAAACATTGAACATAATTGCAGGCGACGCCCTGACCCAAATAAATGCAACCACCCATATGGGACTAGGGCTTCCGGAGATTGTCCCGGTTTCCTCCTCCGACGAGGTGGATAAATCCATCAGATTTAACACGCCCAACGGGACCATAACCGCCCATATTCGACTCAACTGACCCAGAACACCAAACCAGAGGCCCAAGCCAGACACCAAAAGAGTGTCCCTGAAAAAACCTTCCGAAAGCTTAAAAACCTACATGCTCCGGAAGGTGTGTCCCCTAAATTTGAAATTTCTTGGTCATGGCCCTGAGTTGAAGCATAACCGTATTCAGTGTGCCAGCCTTTGCCTTTACATCCGATGAGAAATCACTGATCTGCTGGGAAGCGGTCAAAACATCCGCGATTTCACTAGCCACCTGGCCGGATACAGCGGAACTCTGGGACACATTCTCATTGACCTCCTGGATTCCCTGGGAGACCTGACCGATATTCTCTGCAATTTCATTGGTGGTTGTGGCCTGAACCTCAATGGCAGCCGCGGCCTCATTCACAAAATTATTAATCTCATGGATAATGGAGGATATCTCCTGAATCTCCGTCACCGCCCCATTGATCTGGTCCTGGATCTCCTTGATATTTCTGGCGATATCCTCGGTAGCCCCTGCGGTCTGCCCGGCAAGCGCCTTAATCTCTGAGGCAACAACGGCAAACCCCTTGCCTGCTTCTCCTGCCCGGGCGGCCTCAATGGTGGCATTCAATGCCAGCAGATTGGTCTGGGAAGAAATATTGTTGATGGTCTCGGTCACCTTGTTGATCTCTTCAGCCGCTTTCCCCAATTGCTTCACCCGCTCAGAGGTCTGCCGGGCCTTCTCAACCGCACGATTGGTAATTTCCCGGGTCTGATTGGAATTTTGGGCCACTTTTTCAATGCTGGCACTCATCTGGCTGGTGCCCGTGGCAACTATTTCCACATTGGTGCTGGCCTGCTCCATGGCTGCCGCCACAGAATCCATGTTCACACTCATTTCTTCGGCTGCCGATGCCACGGTATTGACCTTACTGACACTTGTTTCGGCCCCAACACTCATCTGGTCGGAAATCTGGTTCAATTCCCCCGAGGCCTGGCTCAAGGTATCCACCCCGGAATTAAGATCCCGGATCATCTGGGCCAGCTCCCCGGTCATGGCATTCATGGAATCAACCGTATCATGGATGGCATCTTTGGCAGTATAGGTGAAGGTATGTTTAAAATTTCCCTTTGCCACTTCCTTGGCCAGGGTGGCCATACCGTTCATATTATTCATCAATTGCCGATTCATAAACCCGATAATCAGAGCGCCGAGAATCAGGGCAATTATTCCGCTGATACCCACACTGGTCAGTATCTGTTTGTTGATACCAGCCATGAGTTCAGCCTCGGACACGGCAACGGTAAAATACAGATCCCAGGGCTTAAAATAATTCACATATCCATAATATAACTGATCACCGTGTCCATAGGAGACAAACCCGCTTTTGGTTTTCATGATCTCCTCCCCGCCTTTAAACGAGGAGATATTCAGTTTTGAATAGGCGCTATCTGGGTGGATCAGAATTTGGCCTGTGGCATCATTGACAAAAGAATACCCCCGGCCACTGACAGTGATTTTTTTCACCAGTCCCTCAAGATCCTTTGTCAATATACTGCTGCGGACACTATAGGCACCCACAATATTGTCTTCAATCTTATCCCTGAAGGGAGACAATACCTGCAAGGTCTTGTCCCTGCCGCTGCCGCTTAAAAAGGAATAGGGTGTGTCGGCCATCATGGATTTATATTCGTCGGTTGAGGAGGCATAATACGCCCCCATCAGCCGTGTATCATCTGGATTCTTCAGACTGGTGGACACCTTGATCAGTTTTTCATCAAACACTTGATAAACGGCTATCTCAGAACTGCTGAATTTGCCCACTTTGTCGACAATAATATGTTCGCCGGTGACAAATTCAATGCCAAAAATTATTTTGGGAATGGTTAGGTGGGTTTTTTCACTGGAATTGATGTCAAACACATCCATTTCAGCGGTTCTGGCGTTGACCACCATAACATTTCCAGCGCTGTTACTTTCACTCACCAGCATACCAAGGTCTGAATCCATCTTGTTTTTTTGAAAATTATACTGCAGCTCAATGGTCTTTAACAGAACATCGGATACATTCTGGATACCGGCCTTCCCCTTTACCAGAAAACTTTTCTTTGTCTGGGTAAAATTAACAATAGCAATGATCAGGATTGTGAGCAGGATGATGCCCAGAGAAGAAATATACAATTTTTTACCAAATCCGATGTTCCCCATATTGACTCCTTCATAATTTATTAGTAATTATTATGGTAATATATCCACTGGGAAAAAATATTTGTCAAGCAATAACAATTACATCATAGCTGTTTTTCAGCTCTTTTCAAAATCCATATTCCTCCACACTCCCCACCCTTACGAAAAAAACGGCCCTCATTGACGAACAGCAATTCCCCTTTGAAATAGATGGGCTTTCACCGCCTGTATGGGAACCTCTTTGCGATGGAAAATTCCGGCGGCAAGGGCGGCTTCTGCACCGGTTCGTTCAAAAACATCTGAAAAATGAGCTTCACAACCCGCCCCGGAAGAGGCAATCACCGGGATGGACACGGCCGAGCGGACTGATTTTATAAGATCCAGGTCAAACCCTGAGTTGGTGCCATCCTTGTCAATGCAATTGAGTAAAATTTCTCCGGCTCCCAGGGCCTCACAGGCCACGGCCAGGGACACGGCATCCAGATCCCTTGTTTCACGCCCTCCCTGCACCGTACACTGGTACCAGCAATAGGCCTGACCATCGGGTCCGGATTCGGTTGGTTTTATTAGGTGATGACCCTTTGCCTGCTCCGGGGAATCCACCCAGGCCCGTTTAGGATCAATGGAAATCACCACGGCCTGGTTACCGTACACCCTGGCGATCTGTTCAATGGCGCTTTTTCCAGTTTTTTCTCCGGTGGCAACATAGGCCATGGCAACCTCCACGGCATCACTGCCGATGGATATTTTATCTGCCC
>JAFLJU010000428.1 GCA_022712835.1 Desulfobacteraceae bacterium | reverse complement strand
TGCCAATGAAACCGCCTATGCCTGGAAACAGGCCCTGATCACCATGGATTCTCCCACCGCCTTGATCCTGAGTCGCCAGAAGCTGCCCACCCTGGATGTGTCTCATCGAGACGGGGAATTCAACTATGGTGCGTACACGGTGAAAGATACTGGCAAAAAACCAGACATGTTGCTCCTGGCATCGGGATCTGAGGTGCATATCTGTTTGGAAGCGGCCGAAATTCTGGAACAGGAGCACAAGATTACAGCCTCGGTTGTCTCCATGCCCTCCTGGGAGTTGTTTGAAAAAGCACCGGCCCCATACAAAGAAAGAATTCTGCCAACCGAAGTGACCAAAAGACTGGCCGTTGAAGCCGGGATCAGCATGGGATGGCACAAATATGTGGGAATTAACGGCAAGATCATTGGTATTGATGGATATGGTGCCTCGGCACCCGGCGGAACCGTGCTCAAAGAGTATGGGTTCTCCCCTGAAAATATCGTAAAAAATGCCCTGGATCTTGTAAAAGGATAGCCAGAGCCTTAATCGCCGTGGGCCGGAACGTTTTTTTGTTTCCGTCCCACGGTTTTCCCATAAAGAGCGGCAAACCATAAGAATCGGCAAACCATAAGGAGCGGCAAATGCAGATCTCTGTAAAAACCAGTGCCAGAACCCAGATGGTCGACATCACCTCCCAAGTGCGTCGCGTGGTTGAAGCATCCAAGATCCAAAACGGCCTGGTCCATGTTTGCTCCCTGCACACAACAGCGGCCATTACCATCAATGAGAATGCCGATCCTGCCGTTGAAACGGATATCTTAAACACCATCAACAAGGTGATTCCCTGGGATGATCATTTCACACACATGGAAGGCAATTCCGCCGCCCACATCAAGGTCAGCCTATTCGGCCCTTCGGAGATGATTCCCCTTGAAAACGGCTCGCTTATCCTGGGCACCTGGCAGGGAATCTTTTTCTGCGAATTTGACGGTCCGAGAAGTCGCCGGGTCAATATAAAAATTCTGGCCGATGCCTGAACCGATCTTATAAATCTTTATCCATTCAACACCTAGGAAAAGTCAACATATTCCCTCATGTTCGCTAGGGTATCTTCCCTGAAGTTTTTATTATCCATGGTAATCTTTATGGCATCGACTGGACAATTGGATGCACATCGACCGCATACCCTGCAATAATCGTTGTGAACAGCCCTGCCATTAATAATTTCGATTGCATTAAACCCGCAATAATCCATGCACTCTTTGCACCCTGTGCATTGATCCGTAACCCTTAAAGACACCCCTTTAAGGGGTACGAGAATTTCATCAAGCTGCTTGCTTGGCAAATGTTTTGTATAGGTGACCATGCAGCAGCAGTGACAGCAAAAGCAAAGGCTCATCAGTTTTTTTTCGTCCTTGATCATAAAAAGAGAATTGTCCACCTTGAATTTGCCTATTGTTGGGACAAGACCTGCTGCCAGGGCTTTATCAACATGGGCATGGGCTTCTTCCCTTGTCACCTTCCGGGTTAAAGCTGCCGGCATTTTCAGGGCATCCCGGCCAATGAAAAGGCACCCTATGTCATGGGTATGATTTTCGCATTAAAATGCAACCCTGCATGAGCATTTATTATATATGACATAGTTGGATGTATTGTCTATTATGTCATGGACCACCTGGGGGGGGAGAATTTGGTTATATCCCTCTATATTCTTATTTATGGGTATCATCGATAAATTACTATGTTTGGGATTTGTCCAGGGAAAGACTCTTCTCATCATGGGTGTTTTTGCAGAAAGAAAAAAAACGGCATGTACGCAGTAAAAAACCATCCTCATGGTGGTGCTGTAGACAACAACAACGGGAATAAAAATATCGTTCAATCTCATGTGTCCTCCTTAGAGTACTGCAGATTTACGTTCAATCATTTGATTTTTTCAGGATACCCTGTTACATCCTGGATTTCCTGGTACAGAGGCTGCAACTTTTTGTACATTTTTTTATACACCCCGGTGTAGAGCTTCTCATAAAGTTTTTGGTTTATGGGATCAGGATAAAAGGTGTCCTTTATACGGGTCATTTTTTCAATGGCAGTTTCAAAATCTTTATGCATACCCATTCCCACGCTTACGGAGATGGCAGCACCCAGGCTGGAAGTCTCATAGAGGTGGGGCCTGGAGGCGGGAAGTCCAAACACATCCGCTGTAAGCTGCATGGCAACATCACTTTGGGACCCGCCACCGGAGACCCGAAGTTCTGTTATCCTATTTTTACTTCTCTTCTCAATCCTTTCTTTCCCTTCCCTGAGGGCATAGGCAAGACCTTCCAAAATGGCCCTGTACATATGAGCCCGGGTGTGGACATCGCTGAAGCCAATAATGGCACCCTTGGCCTCGGGACCTGGGATCTTGACCCCCGGCCCCCAGTAAGGCTGCAGGGTGAGTCCCATGGAACCGGCAGGAATCTTGCTGATCAGCTCATCAAACAGTTCTTCGGGTTGAATTCCCCTCTTTTGTGCAATCAATTGTTCCCTCTGGGCAAACTCTCTTTTGAACCAGCTAACCATCCAGAATCCTTTGTTTACACCTATTTCAATACTATAGGCCCCTGGAATCCCGGCAGGAAAAGCAGGTATCAAAGGAATGGCTTCCACATATCGATCCTGTGTTGTATTTATGGTGGCGATGGTGCCATAGCTTAAGCATCCCACATGGGGTGCCACTCCACCTGACCCTACAATTTCGCAGGCCTTGTCCGATGATGAGGCAATGACGGGCAGACCCACGGGAATTCCGGTGGCTGCGGACGCTTTTGCGGTAACAGCCCCCAGGGTCGCTCCAGGTGGGAATAATTTTGGCAACATCCTTTTTTTAACAGCCATGACAAGCCACTTCCAATCCCGGGGCTTGCACCATTGGAACCGCTTGAAGTCAAAGGGGACATACCCCACTTGGCTCGCAAGGGAGTCCACAAATTTTCCGGTTAACTTATAATTCAAATATCCGGAGAGGAAGAGATATTTGTGGGTTTTTTCCCATATGTCAGGCTGATGTTTTTTAATCCAATTGGCTTCGGTTTCATTTTGAATAAACCGCACAGAGTTTGATTCTCCGATTAATTTAAAAACAAGTCCCCATAACCCTCCGATGGGTTTTAGGCCCTCGGTTCTCCGATTATCCACCCAGACTATGGCAGGCCTGAGGGGCTTGCCTTTTTTATCCAAATTAATCACCGTTGTCCTCTGGGTGGTGATACTCATTCCCAAAACGCTTTCAGGTGAAATTTTTGATTCTTCCCAAAGGCGGTTGCATGCTTCACAAACTGTTTTCCAATAGTATTCAGGATCTTGTTCAGCCCATCCAGGTTTTTCTGAAAAATAGGGTTCAATATGGATTTGAACCTTATGAATCAAGTTACCCTCCCGGTCGAAAAGAATAGCCCGAATACTCTGTGTCCCGTTGTCAATAGAAAGTAAATACTGTTTTTTCATCAATGACCTTTTTGTGATATCATTTTGGGCGGAACATCATATGATTGTTTCCACAGGTTAAGATAGTCCCGGGCCTCTTTGTCCCACAGGTGGGCTTTGAATCCAAGTTCGTCCACCCATATTTTTTTTACCCGGGGAAGAATTTTTTTGCCGCCATCTTCTAAAAG
The DNA here is from genome assembly GCA_022712835.1 of Desulfobacteraceae bacterium. Next base: position 10,802 of record JAFLJU010000428.1, on the reverse strand, counting down.
CAAACCCAGTCTTGTTCTCCTCAGCATCAGGTCTTCCAGGTGAACCACGGATTCATGCCTCAGCCCCCATCTCAGTTCGGCCCAAAGGGTATTTGTTCCTGAAATAGCCTCTAATTCATCTTTTTTTGCCGTAGTAAGAAACTGATTTGCCAGACTGCCATATCGCCCTTGGATTCGACGCAGGTGATCCTCGCCTATTGAATCTTCTCTTTTAAGAATTTGTTGGGGTTTTGAAAATATCGGTCTTTTTTTTCCGATGCCCTTGATGGGGCGGATCTGCTTTCCGGCCGCTTTTAAAACATCCATGGCCATAATTCTAAAGGTGGTCAGTTTCCCGCCGGTGACACTTATGAGCCCATCTTCCACCCAAATTGCATGGTCCCTTGATTCCTGGGACGGATTTGCTTTCCCTGAATCGATAACAGGTCTCACCCCGGCCAGGGTAGATATGATCTGTTTTTCCCCTATGTTGTATTGGGGAAATTGGTAGGCAAGGGCCTCAAGGAAATATTCAACTTCCCCGGGGCTGATGCCAGCCTCTTTATCCAGGTCATCTTTGTGATCCAGGTCCGTGGTTCCGACTAAAACCCGCCCTTCCCAATTAAGGGCGATCAAGGGCCGATCATCCTTTGGATGGTTAAAAAGCAGATTGTTTTTCAGGGGAAGCGTCTTGGTATCCAATATGAGGTGGCTGCCTCGAAGTGCCCTGACTCTTAGTTTGTTTTTCCTTTTGACCTGGCTTCGAAGTTTGTTTGCCCAGGCTCCTGTTGCATTTATTACAAGCCCGGCCCTAAGGCAATGGCTTGTTCCCCTTTCTGGATCCTGGATCACAACGCCCCTGACCTTACCCTCTTCTTTTAGGAGTCTTGTGACCTTGCAATAGTTTAGAGCCAGGCCTCCGTCTTTGGCAGCCTCTGCCAAAACCCGTAAAACCAGTCGGGCATCATCGGTAACAGCGTCATTGAGAACAAATCCGCCAGATAGCAGGGTTTGTTTTATACCGGTAACCGCCCCTGTGAAAAATTTTGCCGGGAAATATCTTCTTTTTATTTTTCCCGCCATTAGGTCATAGAGAAACAGGCCGGTTCGAATGAACAGCATTTGGGCTTTGCCCGTGTCATACAAGGGGAAAAAAAAATGATTGTCATCAACTAATCCCGGGAGTTCCTTGATCAAATTTTTCTTTTCCCGGACAGATTGAAAGGTCAGGGAAAGGTTTCCTTCTTTAAGGTAACGCAGACCCCCATGGACCATTTTGCTGGACCTGCTGGATGTTCCCCATCCAAAATCTTTCTGTTCCACTAAAAGTGCTTTTAAACCGTTCCTGGAAGCCTCTCTTAGGATCCCTGCGCCGGTGATTCCCCCGCCCACAATAATGATATCCCAAAAGGTTTTTTGGGAGTCGTCTAAAAGTTTCTCCCTGTGGCCCGGTTTATTCGATGCCATGTTTTCCATCTCCGCAGGAAGAACTAATCCCATCTGAATCCAATCCAAGACTCCCGCCTGGATTCATGATGTTGTTTGGATCAAAATGGCGTTTTAAACATCTGAGAACATCCATCTGCTCTTTTCCCAAATGCTTTTCCATCAACGGCCCCATCATTTTACCAACACCGTGATGATGACTCAAAGATCCCCCCACCTCGTTTATTTTTTCCAGTATTCCCCTTTGGAAATCCCTGAATTCTTCCAGACTGGACAGTCTTTGCATAAAGATAAAATAAAGATTGGTACCCTGGGGATAAAAATGTGAGGCATGGGTCATGCACAGGGTGTTGGGAACACTTTTAATATGGGCTCTTACCTTCTCGTGGATTTGGTGTATATTGCTCCAGGTAACAGAGCACTCCAGCGTGTCGATGGCAATTCCATAGTCGTTGAGATCTTCCCTCATATAGGGGTCGGCAAATCGTCCCTTTTCCCATTGGGTCACGGGGTATCCTGTCAAGAACATTCCTTTGTGGGCCCGGCAGGTTTTTTTGACCATTTTTTTCACGTGCTTTGATAAACCCAACTCTCCTTGTGTATGGCCGATCATCAGGGAACGTTTTTTGTCCGGCAGTCCTTTGAGCCTCATGAACTTATCAATGAGGGTCCCTTCCACCCCATAGAGTTTTAGCCCCATCTGGGTCTCTTCTGGATCGGAGATTCTCAACACTGCGGGCAGTCCGAATTCCCCCTGGCTGATCTCCCGGGCAGCGTCCACCGCATTTTCCCAGCTGGGAAAAATAAAAGCAAAATTCTGTTGATTTTCCGGTTGAAAGCGAAACACTTTCATGGTGACTTCAACGAGAATGCCAAAGCTGCCTTCACTTCCCTTCATGATGTCATTCAATTTAGGGCCTGTGGCTGTGGCGGGATAATTCAAAGTAGTAAAATTACCGCCGGGCGTAATGTACTCCTGGCTGATTACAAGATTATAGGCATCCCCGTAATAGGTTGACTGCTGACCCGAGCCAAGGGTGACAATCCAGCCCCCAACAGATGATCCTTCAAAAGACTGGGGAAAATGTCCCCCGGTGTATCTTCTCTTGGCACTCAATGTTTTTGGGGCATGGTTCAACATGTTTTCATAGTCAGGGCCCATCATCCCCGGTTGGACACAAACCGTCTGGTCAGCCTCATTTAAGGAAAGAATTTTATTCATGTGGGTATTCATCACCAATGTAATACCCCCCTTAACAGGCCGAAGACCTAAGGTTGCAGAGGACCCGCCGCCATAGACGTAGATCGGAATATTCTCCTGGTTGCACAGGCAAACAATATGGCGGATATCTTCCTTATTCCGGGGGTGGATGATAAGGTCGGAAACCTCGTTAACCACCTGGTTCCTTAGCTGAAGGGTCTCTTCCACGGCCTGACCATGGGTGAATTTTACCCTGGAAAAACTATCTGTGGCTATATTTTCCCTGCCGACGATATTAATAAATTCTTTGATTTGTTTCTTGGAGAGCCGAATCGGATGGTCACATACCACCTTTTCATTGCCATGGTTTTTTGGGGTTACAAAATCATCGTCGCACATCCCAAGATTGTCCCTGATCATTGCATATAATCTATCATTTGGGTGTTTAAAACCAGTGGGATCCGCCCATTTGAAGATGGAACGGTAGCTTCCTTCCAGGGGTGGCTTGTCAAGCCACGTGGGTCTAAACTTTATTTTATCTCTCATCATTTCCCCTATTTATCCAAGGTTTTTTTATGAACGTGAATATATGCATAGGACCGCAGATAAAATAAGATGAACATAAATAGCGCAGAATTTTGGTTCATCTTATAAAATTTGCGGTCCTTAAAGACTCATATTCCTTGTTAGCATCTCCTCCACAACATTACAGTATGTGTTCCTATCCAAATTTTTTGTCTGATATTTTCCCTCAATCCAGGCATCAACAGATCCCCGCAACATCCCCCATGCCGCGCAGGCATAGTAATCTTCCGGGTATTTCCCCTTGGTTTCACCAAGGCTATGTTTGATGATTTTTTCAACCCGCAAAAGTTTTTCTTCAAATTGCCGATCGATTTTCGCCCTGAGTTCATCAGTGAGGTTGTCTTTTTGACAATGGTGTTCACAACTTTTGTAAACCCTATAGTCGGACAGGTCGGTGAAACAATATTCAAAATAGGCTTGGATCAGTTGATTCAAGCTACAGATCCCCCCATTTGAAATACTATCCAGAAGGCTATCGAACTTTTCCCGTCTGCGGAATATGAAGGTCGCGTATATCTCATCCTTGCTTTTAAAATGCTTGTAAATGGTTCCGCAGCCGATCTCGGTTTCCTCGGCAATAAGCTGCATGGTCATCTGGGGGGGGTCCATTTCCTTTAGCAATTGATGGGAGGTCTTAAGGATTTCCTCTTCCCGTTTTTTAAACGCCCTTGCTTTTCTTTCTTTAACGCCCATGAATCAACCTATATTTTTAAGTGTTTTTGGAAACATCATTCACGCCGTGAATGTTATTCATATTTCATGGGTGAAAAATATTGTCAAGTTAAAACTTAGGTGTCCATTTTAAAAAAAAATGACAGGGGGTTTTTAAAATCGATCTTATAAATCTTGTTGTAACAGGGTCTTCATTTCCGAAGGAATGATATCCGAGGTGACAACGATTGGGGATGGGGATGGGAAATTGGGAAGACCCGCCTGGAAGGAAAGCTGAAAGGCATGGAGGCCCAGACGGTGGTAATTGCAATTTTCCTTTAAAAACTGAATGGAACGCAAAGACCCGTAACGGCTATCTCCTGTGATGGGGTGCCCGGCAAGCTTTGCATGACGCCGGATCTGGTGCTTGCGTCCGGTGAACAGTTCAATTTCCAGAAGGGCATAGTGGGGAGTTTGTTCAAGGAGCTTATATTGGGTAATGGCCGTAACTTTTTTCCCTTTACCGGCCGGATTGTTTCTTCCCCCGGCCTCCTTGGACAACGGCGTGTCCCAGGCAAACACCGTTTCTTTCTCCATGTCAAAGGTGCCATGGACCAGGGCCAGATATTTTTTTTGGACCTCCCCTTTTGCAAACAATGCGGATAAATGGGTGAGCATCTCCGGGGTTGTTGCCAGCAGCAACAGACCACTTGTCTCCTTGTCCAGACGATGTACCGGCTGGAGCAGGGACCGGCTCACCCCGGGAGGGAAAAGCTGTCCGGCCAAAAGAGACAGGATATCATGGCCCGGCTCATTGTGAACACTGATGCCGATGGGTTTTTCAATACACAGCCACCCTTTCCCCCTGGCGGCTATCTTAATATTTTCCAAAGGTTTTATGGGGTCCGTTTTCACGGGATTCTTTTTCACAGATTCTTTCCTTAAATTATCCCAGTTCAAATGAGGTTACCCCGAATACCCTTTCCATGGGGATTTTCGGAAATTTGCCGGTATACATTCGTGCGGTTTCAAAGACAGGGGTCATGCGATGGTGTTCCACAAGTTTAATGGCATGTGGATTGTTTTGGGGGATGTCAAGGAAGAGGGGATCCCGGTTCGACACCCCTGATTTCAGGGCCAAAAACAATGCATCGGCCTGTTCCGGGGTATCGGCAAACAAGGGACCGATTTTGTATCCCTCCCGGCACTGCCTGATCATGCCGTATCCTTTAAGGTTCCCGCCCTGGATAATCCCCAGTGTATAAGCCTGGGGCTGACAAATCCAGGATTCCATAAACAGTTTCCGATCTTCCGGAAAAAAAGACCGATCATAACGATGAAACTGCGCCAACGGAACCCGGGAGAGGGGAACAAATTCATGGCTGGCCGGCAGACGACCTCCCCCTGTTCCCTGGTAACGGATATTTCCATGGGCAAGTTTAAATCCGGATTTTTTATAATTGGACTGCTGGTCCATAACTCCGTCAAGCCCTACATTTCGACCGTCAAGGGTTTTCATGCCATGACGCCAGAGATTCAGTCCATACCCCTTGCCCCGAAATTCCGGCCGAACAATATAAAACCCCAAAAACCCAAAGGAGGTACCGTATTTAACAACAGAAATGCTGGCAATGGGTTCCCCCTTGAGCAATCCCACAAAAAAACCTGTGGGGTCGGCTTTAAAAAAACAGTCTGCATCAAAAAGTCCAGGATTCCAGCCCTCTTTGGCTGCCCACTCAACCACCAAATTCAGTTCGCCACGGGTCATGTTCCGGATGGCATATTCATTATTTGTTTTTTCCATGGAGATTATCCAAGTTTAATGATTAACAAAACTCTAAATTAAGAGTTCACCCGAGAATAGTCAACACCTGGAGGAAAAAAGCAGCAATTCTCGATGGGCGAATATGAACATGCCTGAAAAAGCATTCTGAATAAAATTTATACCTATTTTTCGAAAACAAAACCATCACATATAACATTTTAACCGATCTGTTTTTGTCTTCAACGGCTGTGCCTTTTACCCGGCACCGTCAGGGTAAAGGGTCGCCGCTAAATCCCAGTCGCTAGTCCCTAGCGGAAGGGAATCGGAAATGATCGAATCTATACCGTCCTAGTGATTCGCTCATTTACGATGCTTAAGCCCCTTCACCCTGCCGATGCCTGGAAACCTTTGTTCAGCACAGGCACTCGCATAAAAAGCCCACCAATATGATTGGTACATATTTTATCAGTTTATCAATGTAATAAGATTCCTATTGAAATTTTTCAGCCTGGAATGTTATTGTCCAAATAAGTTGATTTTCGAATTTTATTCAACTTATCTTCAAATCGGTTGGATATTATTCGCATTTTTAGGATAATACTTAATATCCAGGCCAAAACATCATATTATTAGGTGATATACAATGAATGATTTCGATTTCGTTATTGCAGTGCCAACTTTAGGTCCTATGGACTTTATTGATATTTCTGAAAAGGATTTTGTTGATATTCGGAGAGCTAACAAATTTATATTCTTTGGCATAGATATTGAAGAAAAACTTGATCTGCTGGTGGAAAACTATGCAGATTTAGAAAGTGAAATTTTAGATATGGCTGTCCAATACAGTATTCGGCCAGGAACAGTTATCGACCTATTAGAGGATAGCAGACACCGAGTAAATCGCAGATTAGCTAATTTTTTGACAGCTGTTACATTGTATAAAGATCAGGTAAAACATTCACTTAATAAAGTCTATGAAAAAGATTCAGGCATTATTGAAAAGCTCGATACTAAAGCAAAAGATGAATATGACAATAGACTTGGTTATCGAGTTATTGAAGCATTACGAAACCACGTTCAGCATGCAGGTTTACCCATAACATCAATTAGTTTTCCGGCGAAAAGGGTTAAACCCACATTAATAAATATGACATCTCCAAAACAAAATCTACACAGTATTAGTGTTAACCCATATATCGGTATCGAAAATCTGAAAGAGAATAAACGTTTTAAAAAAAAAATAATAAGGGAATTAGAAAAAATCGCTGACGACAAAAATAATGTTCAATTAATACCGATTGTAAGGCAGCAGATAGAAAGTATTGGTCACCTACATAATCTGTTGAACGGTCTATGTAAAGAAAGTATTGAAGATGCCACAAAACTTATTGAGAAGAATATATGTTTGGCTGAAAATAGACTGGACAGCGTTTCAGGGCTGTCAGCAATAAAACGAGACAAAGATGGACTTCACAAAGATTCGGAGCATATATCTCGTAGAAATATTGACAGATGGCAAAAGCTGAAAAATCGGAATCGTTATTTAGAGCAAATTTCATCTCGTTTTGTAACCTCTGAATATCTGGTAAGTGATATTTAAAATGTAAATTCGGCCCACTTAACAATTTGCTGCTGTTGGACTTGCAAAAACTCAGGTTTCGCTTCCACTTTTACAATCCGCAGAGCCAAGCGTTAAAAGGCATCCTAATACATTAACAACAGGACTTTTTTGGTTTCCCGCAAACAACAGTTATTAATATAGAAACCTGATTTTCGGATCATCGATTTCGATTAGAATAAAAATCATATAAGGATTTGTCACTTTGGGGTATCCAAGGTTACTAGGCAGGTAGTGGTTAAAATTATAACCAAAACTTTTTTACTTGCCTCCGATCTTTCTATTCTAATTCTAATAATATTCAGATCAAATCTGAATATTAGGACCGCAATTTTTGTCCAATTTATTATGTTCTCAATCCTTAATTGAGATTTTGATTGAAACATAAATATGGATTGTTTTCCGGTGGTACCATCGGTCTTAGGTTACCTAAGAATTGCTGCCTAAAACATTCATATCTTGACTTAGCCAATTATCCCAGTCAAAATATGAGGGTTAAGATCCGGGGCAAAATCTCAAGATAATGATAACATAGACAGCATGCAAAGCTTGGTAACAATGAAATATTTCAGATACACCCTATTTATCTTTTTAATTTCCTTCATGTTTTTAATTGTTTCCCCAGGGGCAAAAGGCAATGAAAAACCAAGGGATCCCGTTGCCCAAAAGGGAATCCTTGATTTAAGTGACTGGGATTTTTCTCAGAAAGGAAGCATCGAACTATCAGGGCAATGGAAATTTTTCTGGCAGCACCATCTGACACCCTCAACACAAGTCCCTTCTCAAATTCAATCCAAGGCAAGTCTTATCACGGTTCCCGGAACCTGGAATGGCCATGAATACAAGTTAAAACAACTGCCGGGCCAGGGCTTTGCAAGCTTTACCCTCCGGGTGCTGCTACCTTCTGACATCCCCCATCTGGGCCTGAAAGTTCTGGATATGGCCACTGCATTTGAAATATATGTGGATGGAAAACCGGTGTTTTCTTCCGGGAAACCGGGCAAAACAAAAGAGACCACCATCCCGCGCTATGGGCCGGGTGTGGCCGCAATTCTTTCCCCTTCCCTGACCATGGATATCCTGGTACATGTTTCCAATTTTGATCACTGGCAGGGAGGGATTTGGGAACCCATTCTCCTCGGGACGGTCAGCGATTTGTATCACCTTCGGGAAAAACGGATATTCATTGATGCATTTCTCGTTGGCAGCATCCTTATCATGGGAATCTATCACCTGTTTTTGTTCTGGTTCAGGCCCCGGGACCGATCTACCCTTTATTTTGGATTATTCTGCCTCATGATCGCCCTTCGGACCATTACCCACGGCGAGCGCTATATTCTTATCCTGATTCCGGATCTTTCCTATGCCCCCCTGCTAACAGCCGTCTACCTCTCTTTTTATACCTGCGTCCCCTTCTTTTCCCTGTATACCCTGTCCATTTTCCCAAAAGAAGTTTCAAAAAAAGTGGTTGGCTGGATTTGTGGAGCAGGCGTTTTATTTTCCCTTATCACCCTTATTCTGCCGGTTCGATTTTTTTCCGCTTGCATGCCAGTTTTTCAAGGATTAACCCTGGTGGTCCTGGGATATGGATTGGTTTGTCTGGTCAAAGCATTCCGAATAAACCGCAGTGATTCGGGTATTTTCCTCTCAGGATTTTTCATCTTAATTCTAACCATTGTCAACGATATTTTATATACCCGCCAGGTCATTTACACCGGTCACTTTGTCTCCATGGGGTTGTTTGTCTTTATCCTTGTTCAGGCCATTTTGATCTCCAAAAGATTTTCCCGGGCCTTTTCCACGGTTTCCCAACAGCAGCAGGCATTGGAAGTTGAAAACATCCAACGCAAAAAAATGGTAACCAAACTTCGGGAGAGTGAGCAAAAATTCAGAATAACAGCAGATCTGCTTCCGATCCCTTTGTGTGAATATGATTTGTCCCATCGAATCACCTATGCCAATCAAGCTGCAGCTGTTTGGTTCGGATATAAAAACAACACGCTGACTTCGGGTATTTCTCTTCCGGACCTTTTTTTAAAAACAGATCATCAAAGGCTGATGTCCCTGATCACAAGTTTCCCCCAGGAACACAAACCTGACTCCAGTGAATTTGTGTTGTTAAAAAAGGATGACACCCGGATTTGGGGACAAATTACAACAGGACCTGTTCTCAAAGACAAACATTTGATCGGGGGGCGAATCTGTTTTGTGGATCTGTCCGAACGAAAATCCGCTGAACGAGCCTCCCTTTTTGCCGCTGAACAGGAAAAATATGCCCTGGTGGGCCAGGTGGCAGGAAAGATGGCTCACGATTTCAATAACATTCTCGGGGCGATCATGGGCAATGCAGAACTCTCCCTGATGGACTGCCGGGAAGAAGAGACCTTGGCAAGCCTTGAGATCATCTTCCAGCAAACCAAAAGAGGACAAATTCTCACCCAGAATCTGGTGGCCTTTGCCAAGGATCAGGAGCCCAGGGAAGAACGGTTCAACCTCAATTTAAAAATTGACCTGGTCCTGAGCCTGCTTAAAAAAGAGCTGTCTATGATCCACCTGACAAAGATATTTGACCCCGACCTGCCGGATATTTTTGCCGATTCCGGCATGATCGAGCAGGCACTGGTCAATATTATCCAGAATTCGATCCATGCCATGAGCCTTGAATTTTATCCGAAACTGATAATCAAAACAGCCCAGGAATATGGAAACATCATCATCGAAATCACGGATAACGGATGCGGGATTCCGGATAAACACCAAAAGGACATATACACCCCGTCCTTCACCTTAAAAGGCAGCAAAGATGAAACAGGCGTCTATAAAGCGGATATAAAAGGGACCGGGTACGGCATGGCCAATGTCAAAAAATGTATGGAAAAAAATAGAGGAAAAATATTCTTCGAAAGCCAAGCTGGAATCAAAACAACGTTTACCTTATCCCTTCCCGCCATTGAAACCTGTGATTCAGACAAACAAAAAATAGTTGTGCAAGGGGAAATGCGCATTTCCGGCAAAAAAATTCTATTGGTAGAAGATGAAATGGCCATTGCAAGTGTAATTAGAACGATGTTAACCCATCCACCCTTTTCAAATGAAATCACCCTTGCAAAGGATGCAAAAACAGCTATTTCCCTTTTTGATGCACATTCCTTTGATCTAGTCAGTCTGGATTACATGCTTCCGGGAACCCTGAACGGATTGAATGTCTATTCCCATATTCGAAAAAAAGATAGAAAGATCCCCATCATTTTTGTCTCGGGCAATATTGAGTTCATCGAATCCATTGATGGGCTGAAGAAAAAAGACAAGTTTCTGGATCATTTATCAAAACCCTGTGAGATGCGTAAATACACCGAAACTATTTGTAAATGGCTCAACTAAACAAAAAAGGCCTTTCCCCGTGGGAAAAGGCCTTCTTTTTTATAACAAATCTAATTTTGTTTTCATCTAAATAGAATCAAACAAATTACATCTTGCTTCCTTCTGCATGACTCTGAAGTTTTACTTCAACTTTCTCAGTCAAGGATGCATAGTATTTTCTCAGGATAACCAGAACT
>JAFLJU010000011.1 GCA_022712835.1 Desulfobacteraceae bacterium | reverse complement strand
CAGGGACGAGTGTATAAGATACGGGGGAATCCCTAAGTCGATAAGCCTGAAAATAGTGGAAGCAGCATCATTTGTATGCAGGGTTGAAAGAACAAGGTGACCTGTTAAAGCAGCCTGAACCGCTGCTCTTGCTGTTTCAAGATCCCTGATTTCACCCACCATGATAATATCAGGATCCTGGCGAAGAAATGCTTTCAAAGCCGCGGCATAGCTCATGCCCACCGATTCTTTCACCGGCACCTGGTTGATCCCCTTAAAGTTGAATTCAACCGGGTCTTCTGCGGTCAAAATTTTAATATCATCTTTGTTGAGCCGGTTAAGAACCGAATACAGAGTAGTGGTTTTACCGCTGCCCGTGGGACCCGTAACCAGCAAAAGACCATAGGGTCTTGAAATACACTTTTTTAAGGTATCATAGGTGGAGGCTTCAAACCCAAGTTTGGACAGATTAACGCTAAGGGCACTCTGGTCCAGGATACGCATAACTATGCTTTCACCGAACAGGGTGGGCAAACTGGAAACCCGGAAATCAATGGATTTTTTCTTTCCAAACCGTAATTTTATCCGACCGTCCTGGGGAACCCTTCTTTCGGCAATATCCAGTTCAGCCAAAATTTTGATTCGGGAAATAACGGCATTTTTAATACTGATGGGCAGATTCATGGCCTTGTACATGCCGCCATCCAGGCGATATCTAACCTGGAGTGATTTTTCAAAAGGTTCGATGTGGATATCGGAAACACCGTCGTTGATCGCCTTGGTCAATATCCCGTTCACAAGCTTGATGATGGGGGCATCAGAAGCCATGAACTGATCCTGGTATTCCTCTTCATCAAACCCGACTTCCACTTCCCCGGCGGCTTCTGAAACAAGGGAACCAAAGTCTTCCACAGAGGTGACGGGCTCGTCATCATCTGCATTCTCGTCAAAATGGAGAAACCCTTTATAGTCCTCGTCGCTGATCTGGTAAAAATCCCGATAGGCCTGGATGATATCATTTTCAGTTGAGACAAACACCTTGATATTTTTCTGGGTTTTTTTATGAAGTTCCTCAACGAGCGCGGTGTCTGTCGGTTCTGCCATGGTGATGGACAGATCATCCCCGGACAATGTTAACGGAAACACCAGATGATCTTTGACCATTTCAAAGGGAAGAAGTTTTAAGACCGCCGGATCTGGTTTGATATCAGAAGATCTGACAACATTATAGTTGTAGATTCGTCCCAGAACATTGATGATGGTGTCAGGATCAATATAGCCCTTGTTCAAAAGAATACTGCTCAATCGTTCATTGGTTTTCTTATGAACATTAAGGGCTTCGGTGAGTTGCATGCTGGTGATCTGGCCTTCCTTTGAAAGGATTTCACCTATTTTGGTCTTGCCGGCACCTGACTGATCTTTAATGGTCGATTTGAGGCTGGAAGCTGATTTTGCCATTCACCTTATCCAATGATTTTTTCATTTGTTGTTAGTGTTATTTTTTAAAATTTTTAAAAACCCGAATACCGCCTGCCAGAATCAGAAGGGATCCTAACATGTAGAAGCAAAATTTTACGATCATTAATTTTTCGCTAAAAAATTCTATGGCGGCAACCCGGGGCATCACCTGTGGTATGCGGTAAAAAACCCCCAACCCAACAGCGATCAATACAAGTCCATAGTAAAATGTAAATGTTTTTTTGTCCATCTTAAATTAACCCCTTTCCAATGCAATAAGTTCTTTTTCAAAGCGTTTGTTTTTAAATTCCATTTCGTCCATCTGTTTTTCAAGTTCATCAAACAAAGATTCGACCTCTTTTCCAAGGGATGCCAGTTCCTTTGCCAGGGTGGCAATCCTGGGACCGTCCTGATCCTGGGAAGCGATAAGCAGTTGCTCATTCACGTTCTGGGTGTGGGTCTCCTTGTCTTCTATGGTATCTTCAATACGCGAAATTGCCTTTTGAATCGGATTAATCACCTTGGAGCGGCCAGCTACTATTTCCGATTTTTTCTGTCGCAGTTCTTTTTTTGACAAGGTGGAACTCTGGGGTTTTTGGATCGCGACCACCTTTTCCTCATCTTCCCAGCCCTCTTTGTCCAAAAATTCCTGATAACTGCCTTCAAAAATGGATATGCCATCCTTTTTAAAAACCACCAACCGGTTAGCAAGGGCATGGAGAAATAATTCATTATGGGTCACCAGAATGACCGCACCCTCAAAATAGTTCAGGGCGCCCACAAAGGCATCACAGGCCTCAATGTCAAGATGGTTGGTGGGTTCGTCCAGAAGCACCAGGTTTATGGGACTGATAAGAAGTTTTCCCAGCATGACCCGTGATTTTTCACCCCCGGAAAGCACTGATATTTTTTTTAAGGCCGCATCCTTTTCAAACATCATGGATCCGCAGATATTTCTAGCAGCCTGGCGATCAAAATCCGGTTGGGAATTAATCAGTTCATCTTCAATGGTAAAATTATCATTTAAAGACTGCACATTGGTTTGTTCAAAATACCCTTTGGAGACACCAGGGTTCACCATTACCGTGCCCTTTTTTGGATCAAGATTCTGGTTGAGCAATTTGAGCAGAGTGGTTTTTCCTTTGCCATTTTTGCCGATAATGGCAATTCGGTCCTCGGGATAAATAGTGAGGGAAAAATCTTTTATCAAAGGGGTGTTTTGATTCCATGAGAAACTAAGATTCTCAGCTATCAGCAACTGCTTTCCTCCAAAGGGAAGATAGCGAAAGGAAAACTCCAGATTTTTTAACTGGGCCAGCTTTTCCTTAGACTGATTTTTTGCAAGGGTCTTGACTCTGGATTGCACCATGTTGGCAAGCCTTGCCTTTGCCCTGAACCGTGTGACAAACAGTTCAATCTCTTTATTTTTTTTCTCTTCATTTTGTCGGGTTTTTTCATAAATTTCTTCATCCTGGGCTACCTGGAAATAGTATTTAGCGGTATCCCCCTTTATTTTTCGGATCTTATGGCGGTGGATACCTGCAATATGGGTGACCACATTGTCCATAAATCCCCTGTCATGGGTAACCAGAAGGACTTCCCGGGGCCAGGATATCAAAAACTGGGAGATCCACCGGATGGAGGTGATATCCAGATAGTTGGTGGGCTCATCCAAAATCAACAGATCCGGCTCCGATACCAGTACCTTGGCAAGATTCAAGCGGACTTGATATCCGCCTGAAAAAAGCATTGGGTCTTTTCCCATGTCAACTTGGGAAAACCCAAGTCCTGCCAGAATTTTTTCCGCTTTCCAGGAATGGTCCCGTTCATGTTCTAAAAGACCCAGCATGGCCTCTTCTAAAACCGTGTCTTTTTCAAAGGAGATCTTCTGGGACAAGATCCCCATCCGATATCCTGTAGGATAGGTAATCCGCCCGTCATCGGGATGGTCTGTTTTTGCAATTATATTCAATAGAGTGGTCTTTCCATGGCCGTTTCTGCCCACAAGCCCCACACGTTCTCCCTGGTTAATCTGCAGGCTAGCGTCGTCTAAAAGTATCTGACCGCCAAACCCCTTTGAAATGGACTCAATATTCAGCATTTAATCATCCGCATAAAATGTCATAAAATTTTACCTAAATTCCTTTTGAACGCTAATCATATCATTGCCCGGATATTTTTTAAACATAAGATTTTTCTTGACTTGGATTTTTAAGTTCTTAATAGTTATTGAATAAATTTTTATGATAGCAAAATTAAAAATAGAGGGAAACATGACCAAGTATATTTATGAATTCGGTCCCAAAAGAACCGATGGGGATGCAACACAGAAAAATCTTCTGGGGGGAAAAGGGGCCAATCTTGCTGAAATGGCAACCCTTGGACTTCCGGTCCCTCCGGGATTCACCATATCCACTGAATGCTGCAACCATTATTTTGATCTTGGGGAACGATTTCCCGATACCCTTGAATCCGAAGTCACCTGCGCCATGGAAAATATCGAAAAACAAATGGAAATGAAATTTGGGGATAAAAACAACCCCTTGTTAGTTTCCTGCCGTTCAGGAGCGAGAAGTTCCATGCCTGGAATGATGGAAACTATCTTAAATGTGGGTCTTTGTTCAACAACTATTCCAGGGCTGATTACCAAAACCGGGAACGAATGGTTTGTGTTCGATGCCTATCGGCGGCTGATCATGATGTATTCCGACGTGGTGATGGAAAAGGCGGAACAGAAAAAACCTGCCGACGGCATGGGCATCCGCTTACACCTTGAAATGATGATGAACAATCTTAAAAATGATAAGGGGTATGACAACGATACCGATATTTCCACCCAGGATATGAAAACACTGTGCATCCGATTCAAAAAGAAAATTCATGAATATTTGAATATCGAATTTCCCGATGACCCCCAGGAGCAGCTCCTGGGAGCTATTGGGGCTGTTTTTAAAAGCTGGCACGGTAGACGGGCTGTTTCCTACAGACGAATTGAACACATCCCGGACAATTGGGGAACTGCGGTCAATGTCCAGGCTATGGTGTTTGGCAATATGGGGGATACCTCTGCCACCGGGGTTGCCTTTTCAAGGGACCCAGCCACAGGGAACAATACCTTCTACGGAGAATGGCTGATTAATGCCCAGGGAGAAGATGTGGTGGCGGGCATCAGAACGCCCAATCCCTTGAACAATGATACCAAGAATTCCCAGAACAGACATCTTTCTTCCCTGGAAGAATCCATGCCCAAACTGTATACCCAGCTTTTTGATATCAGAAACATCTTGGAATCTCACTATAAAGACATGCAGGATATTGAGTTTACGATCCAGGAAGGCCATTTATACATGCTTCAATGCCGTGTGGGAAAGCGAACGGCCACAGCGGCCTTGAATATGGCCATGGACATGTATGAACAGGGCATGATCAATAAAAAAACCATGGTTTGTCGTCTGGATCCAAAAGTATTGGATGACCTGCTCCATCCCATTGTGGACCCGGCAGCAGAAAAAACAGCCGTCAAGGTTGTGGAAGGATTGCCGGCTGGACCCGGCGGGGCCTGGGGCCAGATTGTTTTTACCTCTGAAGATGCGGTGAGATGGGCAAAATCAGACAAAAAAGTGATTCTGGTCAGAGAAGAAACCAACCCGGAAGATATTGAAGGGATGCGGGCTGCCTCAGCCGTTTTAACGGCCAGGGGAGGTATGACAAGTCATGCCGCTCTTGTGGCCAGGGGTTGGGGGAAATGCTGCATTGTGGGTGCCGGTGCCATGAAAATTAATATTGAAACCAAAGAACTCATGGTGGGAAGCAGGGTGTTCCATGAAGGAGATTTAATCACCTTAAACGGCACCAAGGGCGTGGTCTACGAAGGCCATTTAAAGATGAAGGACGCCTCTGAAAACCCCCGGTTTCAACAATTTATGACCATTGCAGATTCCTTCAGGACCATGGAAGTCCGCACCAATGTCGATACCCCGGAAGACGCGAAAATTGCATTGGACTTCGGCGCACAGGGGATTGGGCTTTTCAGGACCGAGCACATGTTCTACGGATCCGATTCTGGTCAACCCTTATTCTTACTGCGCAAAATGATCCTAAGTAAATCAAAGGAAGAGCGCCAGGTAGCTTTGGATGAATTGTTTCCCTTTGTTAAAAAGGAAATATCAGAAACGCTTTTGGTCATGGACAACCTGCCGGTTACCCTGAGACTTCTGGATCCGCCTCTTCATGAGTTTGTGCCCCAATCCCTGAAAAACCAGCAGGAGATTGCCGATGCCCTGCGAATAGACCTTGAAGAAGTATTAAAAAGGAGCGCCCTGCTCAAAGAGTCCAATCCCATGATCGGTCACCGAGGTGTTCGCTTGGGCATCACTTTTCCGGAAATTACAAGGATGCAGGTAAGTGCCATCTTTGAAGCCTGTGCAGAACTGATCCAGGCAGGCAATCATCCGTTGCCTGAAATCATGGTGCCGGTGACCTGCAATGAAAAGGAATTGGAATTCACCCACAAAATAGTAACCGACTGCCATGATGCCACCCTGAAAAAATATGGAATTCAGGCCCTTCCTTATCAGTTTGGAACCATGATCGAGATCCCGAGAGCTGCATTGGTAGCTGATAAAATGGCAAAATATGCCCAATTTTTCTCCTTTGGAACCAATGATCTGACCCAAATGACCTTTGGTTTTTCACGGGATGATATCGGATCTTTTATGAATGATTATATTGATAATGCCATACTAAGTTTTGACCCTTTTGAAACCCTGGACCAGGAAGCGGTGGGAAGTTTGATTGAAATTGCCGTTGAGCGGGGTCGGAAAACACGACCGGACATAAAACTTGGAATTTGCGGAGAACACGGTGGCGATCCGGCTTCTGTGGTGTTCTGCCACAAGGCCGGGTTGAGTTATGTCTCCTGCTCTCCTTACCGGATTCCCATTGCCCGTCTGGCAGCAGCCCAGGCTGCTATCTTAAACTGATCTTAATTTAAATAATCGTTTAACGCCCTGGCTTTCAAACAAAGACAGGGCGTTAAACTTTTCAAATATTTCAGTCGATATCTACCCAATAACGTGACCAAGGGCATCTTTCTTTATAGGGGAATCGCATCAGCTCTGTGGCAAGGATGGTAAAATCCTTGGGCCGGATCGTATAATAGGTCACCTGTTCTTTTCCCATAATAGTTTCAACCCCCAGAGCCACATAAAGAACCTGATAGCGACCCTCAATGGCGCACCGGACAGCCCCGGTGATAATCACCATGTCCGATTCCTTTTGAATTTCAAACACATCAATCATGGTGATTTTAAACGGGCTTCCCTTGAAATGATTGACGGCACCGGTTCGGGTAAGTTCACAGGTTAAAAAATTTTTAAAACTGGCCTCATATTTGGTAAAGGCATCGCCGGAAGCCCAAAGGCTTTCTGTGTATAAAAGAACCATAAACAAACACAGCCCCAGTGCCTTGGTCTTCATATCAGCTGTCTCCTTTTACCAATTGTTTGATGGTTTTTTGAAGGTCTTCCAAAACCACAGGCTTAACCATGACGGTGCCGGCACCGGAAAATTTAGATATGAACACCTTTTTTGCTGTTGGATTTTTGTATCCGGTT
>JAFLJU010000245.1 GCA_022712835.1 Desulfobacteraceae bacterium | reverse complement strand
ATGCCCATCTCCTACATCTGTTAATTCAATCTCTTTGAACTTGCAGATATCCATTGCCTCCTTGCACCGCGGGCGAAAACTGCACCCAGACCCAAGCTTATACAGATTAGGAACAATGCCGATAATTTCCTGGAGAGGTTCACGCCCATGTTCCGTTCTGTTGCCAAATTTTGGAATGGATTTTAAAAGAGCCTTTGTATAGGGATGCCTGGGATCTTCAAATATTGAGAATACACTGCCTTCTTCAATGATTTTTCCGGCATACATGACAATGATTTTCTGGGCAACTTCAGCCACCACCCCCAGATCGTGGGTGATCATGAGAATGGAGGTTTGAAAATCCTGCTTCAACCTGAGCATCAGGTCCAAGACCTGGGCCTGAATGGTCACGTCAAGGGCGGTTGTGGGTTCATCTGCGATGAGAACCTCGGGGTTACAGGCAAGGGCCATGGCAATCATTATCCGCTGTCTCATCCCTCCGGAAAGCTGGTGGGGATAATCCCGGGCTCTTTTTCCCGGAGAAGGGATCTGAACTTTTTCCAGCATGGCCACCGATCTTTCCCAACTCTCTTTTTTACCCATACTCATGTGACGAACGAACATTTCTGCAATCTGACTGCCCACGGTCATGAGCGGGTTGAGGGAAGTCATGGGTTCCTGGAAAATCATGGCGATTTTATTGCCCCGGATATCCATCATTTTACGTTCAGGATAGGCAAGGATATCCTCATTGTTCAAAAGAATCCGACCGCTTAATATTTTTCCTGCGGGCCTTGGCACAAGCCCCATGATGGAAAGGGCGGTGATACTTTTTCCGCAGCCGGATTCACCCACGATGGCCAGGGTTTCCCCTTTGTCCAGGGAAAAAGAGACCCCGTCCACGGCCTTTGCAACCCCATCCAGGGTAAAAAAGTGGGTTTTTAAGTTTTCAACATCCAGAAGCGGACCGTTTATATCCATGTGTATTACCCTTATCGGTTGACTGCCATTGGTTTACTGCCTTGAAATTCTGGGGTCCAGATAATCTCTCCACCCGTCCCCCAAAAGATTCAGTCCCAAAACCGTTATAAAAATAGCCAATCCCGGAAATATGGAGATCCAGGGGGCCGTGAACAGCTGTTCCCTGGCAGTGGCAAGCATTCCCCCCCAGCTGGGTGTGGGCGGCTGGGTGCCAAGACCCAAAAAAGAGAGGCCGGCTTCTATGAGGATGGCGCCGGCAACCCCCAGGGTGGCGATGACGAGAATCGGCCCGACAATATTGGGCAGAATCTGGGTTAACATGATTCTTATTTTACCATATCCCAGGGCATGGGCGGCTTTCACAAAATTAAGTTCCCGGGCTGAAAGCACCTGGGAACGGGTGATTCTACAGGTATAGGCCCAATTTGTGAATCCCAGGGCCAAAAACACATTGATGAGCCCCGGCCCCAGCAATGCCATGATGGCCAGGGCAAAAACAAGGGAGGGGATGGACAGCATTATATTGGTCAACCCCATGATGATATCATCCCACCATTTACCCATGAACCCTGCCAAAAGACCCAGTACCACCCCAATGACAGAGTTCATGGCCTGGCTCA
Source organism: Desulfobacteraceae bacterium (assembly GCA_022712835.1). The sequence goes on along the minus strand of JAFLJU010000245.1, from coordinate 8,499 downwards.
AAAGGCCAATACTCAAAGACACCCGGGCACCATAGATGATTCTTGTGAGGATATCCCTTCCCTGTTCATCTGTTCCAAACAAAAACTCTCTGCTGGGGGGTTGTTCCGACACCATCAGGTCTGCGTCATCTATTGGGTGGTAGGGGGTGAGAAGGGGGGCAAATATTGCCATGAAAATCACAAATGAGGTGATGAGAATGCCCACCACCAAATTTTTCCTTCTTAATATGTTCTGAATTGTTTCTCCCACCTTAAATCCTCTCTTTATTGATATTTAATTCGTGGATCTATGACGCAGTATAAAAGATCCACCACCAGATTAACGATGAGAAAAGCCATAATGATAACGAGTATGCCTCCCTGGATCATGGGGATATCCCTGAGGAAAATTGAATCCACCAGCAAGGACCCGAGACCGGGCCAGGAAAAAAGTTTTTCAACAATAACGGTCTGGCCGATGAGCGAACCAAATTGAAGCCCAGCTGTTGTTAAGATCAGCACCAATGTGTTCTGGAATACATGGCGGCGGTTGATCAATAATGTGCTCAACCCCTTGGACCTTGCCGTGCGAATAAAGTCTTCTTCTAAGACCTCCAGAACCGCAGCCCGGGTGGTCCGGGCAAGCAATGCCATGGATCCAAGCCCCAGGGTGATGGCGGGAAGCACAAGGTGGATAAAATCACCATCTCCATACCCCGAGGTGGGAAACCAACTCAGTTTTGCAGAAAAAAACAGCATGAGCAAAAGCCCCAGCCAGAACTGGGGCATGGCAACCCCGGACACAGCGATCATCATGGATGAGCTGTCCAGCCAAGTGCCTTGCTTGAGTGCGGAAAAAAAACCAAGGGGAATACCAAGGGTCAGGGCGATGACCATTGCCGCAACCGCAAGCCGCAGGGTTGGCCATATTCTGCTGGTTAGCAGTGTATTTACCTTTTCCTGGCGAAGAAAAGAGGTGCCCAAGTCTCCCTGGGCAAGCCCTTTCATATAGACCAGATATCGATAATAAAGCGGTTTATCCAAACCCCAGTTTTTTTTCATTTTTTCCATCACTTCAGTGGATAGCTCTCGTTTCCCACCGGCCATCAAGGCGGCATTGCCCGGCAAAACGTTCAGCAGGCAAAACATGATCAGTGATATGCCAATAATGGTGGGAATAAATTGTAATATCCGCCGCACAGCATAGGCTAACATAAGCGTATCCTTCAAGCAGTTGTTTTAGGCAGTCCTGCCGGTTTTTTCAGATACCGGCAGGACGCCCCCTTGCATCCAAGGACCAAGGGGTGTCTTTTCTTTATCTTTTGCAGCCGCTATTTTGAATCTACCCAGATCTTTGAAAGATCCTGGTACATCATTTCAGGAGCCACCGCCTGAATCCCGTGGACCCAAGGATGATAGGCAATGATGGCCTTGTTGTAATTGAAGAACCACACCGGCGCATCCTCTTTAAACACGGCATCTGCTTTTTTAATCAGGTCGATTTTTTTAACAGCATCCCGCTCTTTGGCGGCAGCATCCAAAAATCCGCTGAACTCGGCGCTTTGGTAATTGGGATAATTGGTTGCACTTCTCGAATTGTCTTTGTGAAACCGCATCAGAGCCTGCAAAGGATCAGGGCCTGATTCCAGGGACCATGTCGCGGCCTGGAACTCCCCTGAACGGGCTCGCTCAGCCAGAACAGCTCCTTCCACCAATTGGGGCTTTACCCGGATATTGAGTTTTTTCAAAAAAGGAATCAAGGCCTCAACAACCCCCACCCCATAGGATTTACTGCTGGTGCAAAGCACTTCAAACTCAAACCCTTTTTCCAAACCCGCTTCCTTCATGAGTTGTTTTGCCCGGTCAAGATCGTATTCATAGCGTGGGGATTTGGGGTCAAAAGCAGGGGAGGTGGTTGGCAAAAAGCTTGTGGCGCCAAAGGCTTTTCCTTTAAGATATTTTTCAATGATCAGATCTGATTTAATGGCATAGTTGATTGCCTGGCGGACCCGCTTGTCTGAAAAGGGTTTGGCGTCCATGTTAAAAACCATGAGCCGGGTGTACATTTCCGCCACTTCAATCATGTTCTTGGCAAATTTGGGGTCCCGTTTATAGGGCAGATATTGGTTGGCCCCAACAATGGTTGCATCCAGTTCCTTTGCTTTAAATGCGATGTCCCTTGCGGCATTTTCTCCCATGATTTTAAAAACAACCTTGTCCAGATAGGGAAGTCCCTGTTCATGGTAGCCAGAAAATTTTTTCAGAACGACCTCACTTCCCTTTACCCATTTTTCAAACATAAAAGGACCGCACCCTATGGGGTCTATTGTAAATGCATCGCCTCTTTTTTCCACCTCTTCTTTGGGAAGAATGGCTGTCTGAATCTGAAAAAGATTGTAAGAGGGGTCGATTGGGTCCACCAGGGTAAGTTCAAGGGTGTAATCATCAATCTTTTTAAGGCCGGAAATCGTCTTGGCATCACCTTTTTCAAACGCTGCAGCCCCTTGAATGATTCGCACTTCCTTGGCTGCAGGCGTGGCAAGTTCCGGGTTCATAATCCTTTCGTAGGACCAGATGATATCATCTGCAATAAGATTTCTGCCATTGTGAAATTTGATATTCTTTTTAAGGGCATAGGTGTAAACCTTTTCATCCCCGGAGATGACGACCTTGTCGGCGAGGGCCAACACCGGCTTATTGGTTGTGGCATCCCACTCATAAAGGCTTCGGTTGATATTAAGTTCCACAATACGGTCCTGGGTCCGGGTTGATTTGTGGGGATCCAAACCATAAACCTGTCCCCCATAGGGAAGACAGAACTTGAATGTTCCACCTGTTTGGGCAGCCATTGTATCCATGCCCATCAATCCTATCATCAAAATTGCACTTAAAAGATAAATACCAATTTTCTTCATTACGCCACTCCTTATTCTTTGGGTTAATAACAGATATTACGACCAAATACTTTCATATGTGCAGCGAACATGTTCGCCCATCAACTCACCTGCTTGTTCCGAATTTCTGTTTTTAATGGCTGTGAGAATTTTCATATGCTGCATGGGTGAGTGTGAGTTCTTTAACTCATCCCCCTTTTTTTTAAGCTTAAATTTATAGTGATGGAAAAACACATAGACATTGGATCGCCAGAAAATGTATTGACCAAATTGCTGGAGATACCTGTTTTTCGAAATTTTTGCCACACAGGCATGGAAATTTTCATTTATGGCGGAATAGGCAACAATATCACTGGATTTTCGGACATCTGCCTCGTTTTCAACGATGAGCTCAAGTGTCTTGATCTCTTCATCCGAGGCATGGATCGCGGCGGATCTTGCAGACTGGGACTCAATGTTTTCCCGCACAAAAAAAACATGTTCAGCATCTTCCGGGGTTGGTAAAGGGATGAAGCACCCTTTTTTCTTTTTTCTGTCAAGAAAGCCCATGGCAACAAATTGTCCCAACGCATGGTGCACAGGGGTTCTGCTTTTAAGATTCAAAAGATCTGTAATCTCAGTTTCCAAAAGGAATTCACCCGGTTGAAAATGATTACTTAAAATTAATTCTAAAATGGCATTGTAAGCATATTCTTCAAGGTTTTCTTTTGCCATATTTTCTTGTCCTTTCATTTTTTGTATGGTAAACCGCTCATTAATGCGCACATTAACAAGCACATTAATTTAGGTCAAGGGGAATTTGCACTTATTTACGGAAGTCAAAATGGACAAACCAGGGTTTGATTTTTTAATTATAGGGTTAAAAACATGTATGATTTGATCATAAAGCAGGCGACCATCATTGATGGAACGGGAACCCCGGGATGGATAGGGGATGCGGGCATGAAAAATGGAAAATTTACTACCATTGAACCGAGCCTTGCCACCACCAATGCCCGGGAAATAATCCAGGGAAATGGCTTGGTACTATCGCCAGGATTCATAGATATCCACACCCACTCAGACAATTATTGGCTGGAAGATCGTTTTTCCGAGATAAAACTGCAACAGGGGGTGACCCGGGAAGTTTTGGGAAATTGTGGTATTTCCCTGGCTCCCATGGACCCCCATGCAAGATATGTTGATTTCCAGGACGCCCTGAGTAGTCTGAAAGACACAAATACTGCCAAGGGAGAATTGTCCTTCAGAGACTACAGAAAATTGCTTGAAGAAAAAGGACTTTCCAATAATTTAATGGGGCTTTTAGGGCATGGCACCCTTCGCATTGCCGCCATGGGATTTTCAGACACCGCTCCAAATCCAAAACAGATGGAAAAAATGAAGACCATGATGGACCAGGCAATGAATCAAGGCGCCCTGGGCCTGTCCACAGGACTTATTTATGCCCCGGGCATATTTGCCAAAACAGATGAACTGGTTGAAATTTCCCGTGTGGCGGCAAAAAAAGGCGGATTTTATGCCTCCCACCTTCGCAATGAGGCCGAAGAGATACTTGCCGCCATTGGTGAAGCCATTGCCATTGGAGAGCAAGCAGATATCCCGGTTCAGATATCCCATCTTAAGATAACAGGCAACAGGAACTGGGGCCTTGTGGACCAGGTCATTGAAAAATTAACTGCTGCCAGGCAAGCGGGCATTGACCTGACCTGTGACGTATATCCCTATTTTTCCTCCGGAACGTCACTGACCGCACTGATCCCCCCCTGGGCCATTGAAGGCGGGGTGGACAACCTGATACCAAGGCTTCACAATAGCGACCAAAGAAAAAAGATCATCCAGGACATCAGACAGGGAATTCCCGGGTGGGAGGACATGTATCACAATGCCGGATGGGACAAGATTACCATCTCCCAGTTCGATTCCCCGGGAAAAAATGATGTTGAGGGGAGAACCGTTTTACAAATAGCAAAACAGCGGAACGCCGACCCCTTTGAACTGATCCTGGACCTCATAGAACAGGAGGGCGACGAGGTCAAAATCATCTCGGAGACCATGAATGAAAAAAATGTGGCCGCCTTTCTCAAGCTTCCCTTTGCCATGGTTGGTTCGGACAGCAGCTTTTCCAAGGGCAAACCCCATCCCAGGCTTTATGGTGCATTTCCCAGGGTGATCCGCCGTTTTGTCCGGGAATTGAAAATTTTGACCCTGGAAGAAGCCATCCATAAGATGACGGGATTACCGGCAGGTCGCCTCAATCTCAAAACGGCAGGCCTCATTAAAAAAGGATTCCAGGCAGATGCCGTGCTGTTTGATCCCAGCACCATATCTGATCAGGCAACCTATCAGTCCCCAAGCAAATTTCCTTTGGGAATCAACAGGGTCATTGTCAATGGACAGACCGTGATAAACAATGGCGTTCATACAGGGGCAAAACCTGGCAAATTTGACAAGCATGGGGTTTGAACAAGGGAATTTTAGACCCTTGTTTCATACCACCGATGAATCCGGGGCGGGCAGGCTTTTTATAGTGCCTTGCCCAAAAGGGTGTTCCAGATACCATCGGGGCATCGTCGTTCAATGACATGGACCTTTTTTTGAGCAAGGGATGCCATCACCTTGGTGGTTTCAGAATTTAACAGACCGGATAGGATAAAATATTTTTTTTCCAAAAAGCTAGGATGTTCAATCAAATGCCGCATGATATCATAATGGATATTGGCCACCAGCAGATCACAAGGCAGACAAATCACCTCTTCCCCCTTTGCCTGGAAGGCAAGAACCTTTCTTTCAAATTGATTCAGCCGGATATTTTTCAGGGTGGTTTTTACGGCCAAAAGATTAAAATCACAAGCCAGAACCATGTGGCATCCCAAAGCCGCAGCTCCCAGGGCCAGAAGCCCGGTACCTGTCCCAATATCAAGAACTGTTCCGATCTTCTCCCGGGTACAAAGGCGATGGATCAGGGTCAGGCAGTCTTCCGTGGTCTGGTGACGTCCGGTGCCAAACACCACTCCCGGATCCAGCAGGATTTCTTTCGTGTCCGAATTTTCCCATTTTTCTCCCTTTTCCCCTTTTTCTGGCCGATCCCAGGGAGGAGCAATGCAAAGGGATTCAACAAAATAGGGTTCAATTTTGTCCCCGTGCCATTGTTCACAGGTCATTTCATAGGTTTCCACCAAAGAGATATCGGGATTTTTGATTTTGATCTGCTCGACCAAGGAAAGCGCCGGGCTGGAAAAAAAAATAAAGGAGGTGTCTTCTTCCACCCAGGTGCCCAAAAACCGTTCGTCCGTCTCCAAAACCCCATCCGGGGCAGGCACCCCGTCAAAATTATAAATTATCAATTGTTCGTATGGATTCTTCATTTACATTCTCCCCTGGTTCAAAAAAAAATTACAATTGACAATATGGCAAATTTGCAAAATAATTCTTTTTTAAAAAAAACTCAAGCGAGACTTAGGATACATGAAATTTAAAAAAATTACGGCGGCATTTGAGACGGATAATATTGTCCTTGCAGAAGAATTGATCTGTGACATCTTTTTTTCTTTCAATCTGAAAGGGCTGGTCTGCAACGTCCCTTTGGAAGAACCCGACGAAGGATTCGGCACCCACACCCTGCCCCTGCCGGACCAGAACTCCATTGTAGGATACTTTCCCGACATTGACTCTTCGGATATCATCATTGAAAAAGTTTGCGACCAAACCAAACAATTGGTCCATTTGGGCATCCTGGTAACCATTGCGATGGATATTGTGGACGAAGCCGATTGGGCAGATGTCTGGAAAACCTACTTCAATGTCACCCGCATCACCGATAAAATTGTGATTAAACCAGACTGGAAAGACCATGATCCAGACCCCAGTGATATTGTCATTCACCTGGACCCGGGAATGGCCTTCGGCACCGGAACCCATCCCACCACTTCCATGTGCATCCAGCTGATCGAGCGTTTTTTAGTACCGGGATCCCAATTTTTAGATGTTGGAACAGGGTCCGGGATTCTCATGATTGCTGCGGCAAAACTTGGGGCCAAACACCTCACCGGCATTGACACCGATGAAATAGCCGTGGAAATAAGCCAAAAAAACCTGGAGAAGAACGAGGTTTGCCCACCTTTATACACCCTTGCCTGCACCACCCTGGACCAGACACCGGACTTAACCTATGAACTGATTGCCGCCAATATCATAGCCCAGGTGATTGTGGATGTCATGCCAGACATTGAACGACGAATGGCCAAAAATGGAATTGCCATACTTTCAGGCATTATCCAGGAACGAAAGCCCGATGTGATTGCCGCCCTTAAAGCCTGCCACCTGAACATCATCCATGAAATAAATGAAGGGGACTGGGTGGCCCTGGCGGTAAAACGATAGGGGATAAGCTTGCAGAATATCTCGCTGTTCTAAAAAAACATCAAGAACTTGACCAAAGGAATAATTGATGCGGGTATTGCTGATATCATCAAATCTTGCCGAAGAACCTTTCGCGGTGTTTCCGCTTGGCCTGGGGGTAATTGCTAAGTCTCTTACAGATAGCGGACACAAAATAAAAATATATGATAATCTTTTAGCACAAAGCTGCAATTGCAGTGTTGCCGAATATGTGCATGAATTTAAGCCGGAAGTGATCGGGGTGGGTATCAGAAATATCGATAACGTGAACTATCTGGAACCTGCATTTTTTCTTGATGACGCCGCTATGCTGATAAAAGAAATACGTCAAATATGTGGTGTCCCGATATTTGCCGGAGGAGCTGGTTTTTCATTGATGCCGGAACGTGTTCTGGAGTATATCGGTGCCGATTACGGGATTGCGGGAGCCGGAGAGAAAGCGGCGGTTGAACTGGTTGATCGGCTTGCGAGAGATGAAACACCGGAACGTATCAGCCGCGGCGTGAATGTTGACGGGGATTTCGGACGGTGCTCCTACGAACAGGAAATAAGTCGTTTTTACCTGGCAAAAACGGGAACCCTGCCGATACAGACTAAACGAGGCTGCCCGAAAAAATGCGTATACTGTTCATATCCAAGCCTCGAAGGACGTCGGGTATTATCCAGAGACCCCGAAACGGTTATCGATGAACTGATCTATTTACAACGGGAATTTTCACCGGAAAGTATATATTTCACAGACTCGGTGTTTAATGACACCGGAGGCGAATATCTCGTACTGCTTGAAGCCATGGTCCGTCGTGGCGTAAACCTGCCGTGGTGCGCGTTTTTCTCGCCGCAAAAGTTCGACCGCGAAAGCATTGAACTGATGAAACGCAGCGGTCTCAAAACTATAGAGCTGGGTATTGACGCATGCTCAGACCGTACACTTGCAGGACTTGGCAAAGATTATGATTTTGCCACCGTGTTCAGTGCCTGCGAAGCGTTTCGAGCTTCCGGGCTTAAGGTATCTGCATCGTATATCACTGGAGGTCCCGGCGAGGACAAGCATACGATGAATGAAGGGATTAAAAATCTCCGGGCGCTTGACTGGATTTCCAGTTTTGTTTTTATGGGAATCAGAATTTTACCGGGAACGGCAATTGAGGCTATCGCGAAAAGACAGGGGGTTATCAAACCGGATGAAGATTTGCTGAAACCAAAGTTTTATTTATCGCCTGATATCACC
>JAFLJU010000380.1 GCA_022712835.1 Desulfobacteraceae bacterium | reverse complement strand
GTGATGTCTGCCCTGGAAGCGGTTGATCATGTGGTGTTGTTTGATGACCCGGACCCAGGCCAATTGATCGAAACCATTTGCCCGGATATTCTGGTGAAGGGGGCAGACTGGTCAGAAGAGCAGATTGTCGGGGCTGATTTTGTTAAAGAAAACGGGGGGTGTGTGGAACGAATCGTTCTGGAACCCGATATTTCCACCACAAAGATCATTGAACGCATCGGATGTCTTTATTATGGGAAGGTGTAGCAATTAAGATATTTGAATTTGACCTTTTTCAAGGGTATCCCCAATTGCACCATGGGGTATTCGCCAGGTTTGGCGGTGTCAGTACCGGGTGTTTTGATTCTTTGAACCTTGGATTGAGCGTTGGGGATGATCCAGGTGCGGTTGCGGAAAACAGAGCTCGCATATTGGCAAAAATGGAAACTTCACAGGCGGTTTATCTTAACCAGGTTCATGGGAACACCATCCATGTGTTAACCAAAGAAGAAAGGCAGGAGCCCATTATTGCCGATGGGGTGGCAACAGACAGGCCAGGGATTGCCCTTGTGATCCAGGTGGCGGATTGCCAGGGGGTTTTGCTCTATGATCCTTGCCGACATGTGATTGCGGGTGTTCATTCCGGATGGCGAGGCAGTGTGCTAAATATTATTGGCAATTGCATCGATGTGATGGTGCATCACTTTAATTGCAACCCGAAGGATATCCGGGCAGGGATATCCCCTTCCCTTGGGCCCTGTTGTGGGGAGTTTATAAATTATAAGACTGAGATACCGCAAATTTTGTGGGAATATAAATTACCAGGGACTCACTATTTTGATTTCTGGAAAATGTCCTGTGATCAGGTGATGGCAAAGGGGGTGAAAAAACAGAATGTTGAGACACTCAATATTTGCACCCGTTGCAACATCGATACATTTTTTTCCTACCGTGGGGAAAAGAGGACTGGACGGTTTGGCTGTGCCATTTCACTACAGAATAATGACCGTAGGGTTGGTGCATAACTAATATTTAAAGTTAAGAGCAGACGAATGGAAACGCAAAAAAAAATATTTTTAACCCCGAAAGTAACGGCATCGGGATGAGCTGCCAAATTGGATCCAGGGACACTGGATCGAATTGTGTCGGGGCTTGATATCCGCTCCCATCCGGATTTGATTGTGGGACTTGCCATCCCGGATGATGCCGGGGTTTTTCGGATCACGGATCAGATCGCTCTGATCCAGACCCTGGATTTTTTGACCCCTATTACAGATGATCCCTATGAGTTTGGCCAGATCGCCGCGGCCAACTCCTTAAGTGATGTCTATGCCATGGGCGGAACGCCTGTGACGGTGATGAATATTGTCTGTTTTCCCAGTTGTGATCTTCCAGAAGAGGTCCTGGCACAGACATTAAAGGGGGGGCAGGATAAGATTAATGAATCCGGTGCCGTCCTTGTGGGGGGGCATTCCGTGGATGATGCTGAATTTAAATACGGACTTTCCGTCACCGGAACGGTTCATCCGGACAAGGTATTGACCAATTCTAATGCCAGGGTGGGGGATGCTATTATTTTGACCAAACCCATTGGGACGGGTATTATGTCAACGGCTATCAAGGGGAAACTTGCTCAGCCTGACCATATCCGGGAATCGGTTGCGGTGATGTCCTGTCTTAACCGGTATGCGGCCGAAGTTATGCAAGCGTTTGAAGTTCATGCCTGTACCGACGTAACCGGATTCGGACTGGCCGGGCACCTGGTGGAGATGGCCCGTGGGGCAAAAAAACACTTCACCCTTATTTCTGATAAGGTCCCTTTGCTTAAAGATGTGCATTCCTTTGCCAACATGGGGCTGGTCCCGGCAGGGGCTCATAAAAACAGGGCATTTTTTAAAAATTTAACAAAGGTTTCCCACGGGTTAGACAGGGCTCTTTCTGATTTGATGTTTGATCCCCAGACATCCGGTGGGCTTTTGATCAGTTTGGAAAAAAAGGATGCCGGATCTTGTGTTGAGCAGATGGAGAAAAAAGGAATAAGCGCCTGGGTTATCGGCGAGGTCAGCCGTGAAAGCGACACGGGTTTTTTGGATATTATTTAATGCTTTTTCACATTGACTTGAGGGGTTGCATATGATATTTGCTTCCAAGATAAATTGATCTTTGTAAAGTCAAAGACCGATCCTAAAGGGTGTAGGAAAAGGGAGAGGCAGGAGGATGAAAAAAGAAACAGGTAGCACTGTGAGAGAACTGGGCTATTTTGCCAGTCTTGGTATGTCCGTTGCGCTTTCTATTTTTATAGGCCTGGGGGTTGGGATCTGGCTTGATAAAAAGTTTGATACAGAACCTATTTTGTTATTTGTGGGCTTGGCCTTTGGTATTGCCGCAGGCTTTAGCAACATTATCAGAGCAGGGAAAAAAGGACAAAAGTATTAATGAAGGATCTTCTAAAAATTGTTAATTTTGTCACCAAAACCAATTGGCTGTTGCTCATGGCAAGCAGTTCGTTGGCAATGATGATAGCCCCGACCAAGGTCTCCCTGGGAGTTCTGTTGGGGGGCCTGATTGTGGCCATTAATTTTCAGCTGTTGAAGAAAACCGTTATTAATAATTTTAATCCAGATGTGGTATCTGAAAAAGGGGGTTCCTTTGTGGGGAATATCCTGGTGAAATACTATATCCGATTTGCAATAAGCGGGGGGTTGATTTTTCTGCTTATATCAAACCATATTGTTCATCCGTTGGGGCTTTTGGCGGGCCTTTCGGTGGTTGTTGCAAGCATGTTTCTGGCAACTGTGCTTGAGTTAACGAGATTATTTTTCAAGGAGGCGGTATAAGGTGGAACATCCATATTTGTTACTAACGTCATTGTTCGGAATGCTGGGATTGGAAAAATGGGCAGCAACATATCCGCATGTTACATATATGTGGCTGGCGATGGCCATATTGATATTTTTTGGCTGGCTTGCCGGGAAGAGTGTTTCCATGGTCCCCAAGACTGCCCAGAATGTATTTGAAGTATTGATTTCAGGCCTTGAAGAGTTCATGGTAACCGTCACAGGGGAAGAAGGCAGAAAGTCTTACCCTCTTGTTTTGACGATTTTTTTGTTTGTCCTTTTGGGAAATCTTATGGGGCTGGTTCCTGCATTCTTTCCCCCAACAGCTAATATCAATACCACCCTTGGGCTGGCACTGATCGCTGTTGGCTGGAGTCATCTGGTGGGAGTTCAGCGCCATGGTATTAAATATATAAAACATTTCCTGGGACCTGTACCCGCAATGATTCCTTTATTTCTCCCCATTGAAATTATTGGACATACGGCCAGGGTTCTATCGCTTACCTTCCGTCTTTTCGGAAACATGGCAGGCCATGAGCTGGTTGTTGGAATCCTTCTGGGTCTGGGTGGTATGTTTTTGGCGCCGCTTCCGGTTATGGCTCTGGGATCGTTTGTGGCCCTGGTTCAGGCATTTGTATTCTTTCTTTTGGCAACCATGTACATTGCGGGTGCAATAGAAGAATCTCATTAAGTTAAGGTTGTTTTACGGGAACTTGGAAGAAGCCCCCGTTATTTATATTAATTAATTGTAATAAGGAGTAACACATGGAATTTCTAGTTGGTAGTGTATGGGCAGCAGGTCTTGCAATTGGTATTGCCGCATTTGGTTGTGGTATTGGTCAGGGTCTGGGTCTTGCTGGCGCAATGAGCGGTATTTCAAGAAACCCTGAAGCAGCTGGTAAAATTCAGGTGAACATGCTGATCGGTCTTGCCATGATTGAGTCCCTTTGTATTTATGCATTGGTTGTATCTCTTATCCTAATGTATGCCCATCCCGCTCTGAAAACCGTTATGGCTGGAGTAGCTGGTTAGTAAGCCATACGAGACTGAATAAGCTTTTACATTAAAGGTGCAGGGCCCTTAGGCTCTGCATCTTTTTTTATTTTTGGGGCCGGGCGATGGTTGATTTTGCTTGCCTGGGCCTGGTATAACTGATATGTTTTTGTTGGTTTATGTATAATTTGCCATAATTTTGGTATAAATAGAAGTTTGCCGGTGGAGAATGTGGTAATGGAAAAAGAATCACCAGAGTTTTATTTCATTTCCGAGGAAGAAGAGGGCGCTAAAAAGGTTCGGCATATATTTCGTATCCCCGTTTCTGATCAAGATCCAGTGCAGGTTCTTATTAAACAAGAAACCTATCCCGTGTCAAATATCAACCAGGGGGGGATTGGGATTGATGGGGATCATCAGCCAGAGATTATTCTGGGTGAAATACTTGAAGATTGTGAATTGATATTCCCCAATATCCGGATTCTGGGATTGACGGGTAAGGTTATTCACAGCTCCTGTGTGGATTTTGGTCCAACGCTATATGGAATTGGCTGGATGGAACTTACAGAAGGACAAACAGCGGAATTAAATGCGATTCTCTCCAAGATGAAGGTCCAGGCTCTTGAAAATAATGATCGTAATATAGTCAGTGTCCAAGAAAAAAAAGAATGAAAAAGAATGAAAAAGAAAAAGAAAAATGTGATGGACAGTATTCTCAGCGATAAGGACGAATCGCTTTCAAATAAGACCCAGGAATTGGATTGTCTTATCTATCGCAACGATGCGGCAATGCAAAAGGAAGGGACTGTTTCTCACACAGAAGAGTCCTGGAAAATTGTAAAGGAAAATGTGTCCATAGAAATATGGGAAGGCCCGTCCAAGATCAATGTAAGGGTGTCCCCTGGTATCGGTCTCAATATCCCCATAAAAAAAATTGCCAGTCTTGTCGTTGATGCTATTCTTAAGGAATTGAAAAAGGAGGGATAGTGGTGATTATTACCTGTCCGCAATGCGCCAGAAAGCACAATGTAAATCCGGATATCATTAAAGTACATCTTGATTCCGGCAAAAATATATCGGCTACCTGCAGGTCCTGTAAATTTAAATTCCCCGTATTGGCCGATCAGCTTTTCGATAGTTCTCAGGCGTCAGAAGTCCGCAAATTGAAATCCAGAAAAATTTGTGTAACCCTGAGTAAGGGGGGGGTAGGGAAAACAACTACCTGCGTCAACCTCGGAGCCGGGCTTGCTTTGGCCGGGTACAAGGTGTTGCTGGTGGATACCGATACCCAGGGCCAGTCTGCCTATGTACTGGGAAAGAAGCCAAAAGCCGGTTTGACAGAACTTTTGACCAAGGAATTGACACCGGACGAGTGTGTTGTAGAGGCCAGAAAAAATTTGTGGCTCCTGAGCGGAGGGAAATCCCTTGCCGGTGTAAAAAGGATTATTGACCGGAAAAGTTTTGGCGCTGAATGGACGCTGGCTGAAGCCATGGAACCTTTGGATCATCTTTATGATTTTATTCTCATTGACACCTCTCCCGGATGGGATCAACTCATCGTCAATGTGTTGTTTTATGCAACGGAAGTATTAGTCCCTGTAGCCTTGGAGGTTATGTCATTGCATGGGCTTTCAGAATTTATGAAAAGTCTCGGTTCCATCCAGAAGCATCGAAAGGAAATCAGTTTAAGATATATTGTCCCCACTTTTTTGGATACCCGGGTAAAGGGCCCCCAGGTGCTGTATTCTGAACTCAAAAAATTGTATCCGGAATATGTGTGTCCCCCGATCCGGTATTGTGAAAGTTTATCCGATGCGCCTTCTTTTGGAAAATCAATTTTTGAATTTGCCCCGGGTTCCATTGCCTCGGCAGATTATCGAAAGCTTGTACGAAAAGTCGCCATGAATGATACTGCACTTGCCGATTCATGAATTTTATGAAATGATACTCCCCAAAGTGGAAATATGGAATGGGAAATTTTAAATGGGCCTGAGAGCAAGAATTATAGCAGTTGTCGTCTTTGCATGCAGTATCATCAATCTGTTCTTGTGTTTCTATATCACTGAACAAATCCGAACCCTTGAACTTCAGAGTCTGCGTGAAAAAATTGATAAAGCCGCTTACATGATGCGGCTTGTTAATGCTAGGCCCCTTTATAATGTGGATAAAGAAACCCTGAAAATTAATCTGGAAACCTTTTTTGATGATCCGAATATGAAAAGTATTCTGGTTCAGGAGGCGGACATTGACCTTGACCTCCTTCTTGAGCGGAAATTTGAAACCCAGGGGATGGAGATTCAAAAGATTTTTTCCATTTACCACAAAGGGCTGAAACTTGGTAAGATGAAGGTGGTTTATTCCACCAGCCTCATCGAAAAAAAATTGGACGGATTTCGATCCCAGATGCTCTATTTTACCTTTACGGTTACTTTTGGGCTGGCAATTGTTCTAATCTTTTTGATTAATCAATTGATGACACCGGTGACCAAACTTGCCCAGGCAGCATCAGAAATTGCGGCCGGAAACCTTGAAAAAAAATTCGAACAAAACGGGATTGGAGAAGTGGGCGAACTTTCCCGAAATTTTGCATCCATGCGGGATGCGATCAAAGACAAAATTAATGACCTTGCCTTGACTAATAAAAATCTTGAGGATGAAATTGCGCAAAAAGAAGTAAATGAACGGAGAATTCTTCATCAAAGCCATGCGATCTCTTCTGTCAATACATTTTTCCAAAAGTCCATGCTGGCCCATACCTATAGAGAAATTGCCGAATTGTTTATACCCATTGCCCTTTCCATTATTCCAAGCCAGTATTGTCTGATCGGTGAACTTTCCCCGGACGATCCGGATCACATGGATATTCTGGCGGTCTCCCCCGGGGCCAGGTCAGACGGTGACCAGGAGAACAAGGATAAGAATCTCTGGCATAATGGGAAACGAACTTACGGAATTTTGTCCCGGGTAATTTCCGGAAATGTTTCTATGGTCTCCAATGATCCCGCCTCCCATCCGGACTTTATGGATATGCCGGAAAACCATTTGCCCCTGGATTCTTTTCTAGGGGTGCCCATAAAAATAGGGGCCAAGGTGAAGGGAATCGTGGCCTTTGCCGGAAAGGAAAACGGATATGATGCAGAAGATATTGAATCGGCTGAGATGCTGGCGGTTGCACTGAATGAAGCCCTGAGCCTTAAAAAACAAGAAGATGAAAGATCCAAGCTTGAAGAAATGATGATCCAATCTGAAAAAATGGTATCCCTTGGTGGATTGGCTGCAGGCATGGCCCATGAAATCAACAACCCCCTGGCCGGTATTCTGCAAAATTCCCAGGTGATCCAGAATCGGCTCAAAAAAATGTTGCCTGCCAATATCAAAGCTGCCCAGGAGATCGGAATCAGCCTTGATGATCTTGAAACCTATATGGTCAAGCGCGATATTTATAAAATGATTGATTCCGTCCTGGATGCAGGCAAACGAGCGGCTGCCATTGTTTCGAACATGCTTTCTTTTTCCCGGAAAAGTTCCTCTGGATTCTTACCGGAGGATGTCGGCCTTTTGCTGGATCAGACCCTGGAACTTGCTGCCAGCGATTATAAT
>JAFLJU010000681.1 GCA_022712835.1 Desulfobacteraceae bacterium | reverse complement strand
TGGGAACTCCACACTCCTTGCAATTTGTTTTGGGAAGGAGTTTGAATATCTGTATACCGGTTAATGCCATTTTTATCTCCTTAAGTTATTCAAAACTATATGGTAAGGCCCGACAGTATTGATAAATACTGCCGGACCTTTTTGGTTTAATGATTATCAGACAAGTGATTCCATGCTAAGTGCAGGATGACCTTTCTCCTTGAGGAAGGGTAGGATCTCCTCTTCGGTGATGCCAACGGTTTCATCGGCAATCATGTCATAAAGATTTGGAACACCCATTGCTTCTCCACGGGCAACAATCCTGTCCTTGAGCTCTTCTTTGAGCATCTTGGGCATCCAGACCATTCTTAACAGTCCACCGTCGCCCAGGATGAATTTACCCTGGGTGATGTTGTGTTTGGAGTGACCCACAAATCCAGGAGAGCAAGCACCACCGCCCATGACACCGGCCAATGTGGTAAACTTCATGCCACAGGGTGTTTCACCTGCGTAATCACGGCCAACGGTCATAACCCCGTTACAACCCGGCAGCATGGCAGCGATACATTCGCAGCAACCGCAGGTGGTCATGGGATCAACTACCATGGAGTAGAAGTTATAATGGGTAACCGTACCTCTGGAAGCCTTGTATACAAAATCATTGACCCCTTTCCACTGGCCCAGTTTTGCATCAATACATTCGCCTTTTTCAATGGGCTGGTTGGGACCGGTTGGGTTGATTTCAAAGGCCGCTCGACAATCCATCCAGTTGTATGCACCGCAAAGACCCGTTCTTTCAGGAGAAACTGAACAAACATGGCTGGGTGCAAAGGACTGGCAGAGGGTGCAAGAATAGTAAGTCTCAACATCCTCGTCTGTCATATTATCTACACGGGCATCACGTGCCAGGTAGTTTTCACGGGCAACAGCCGTCATCTTGTCCACATCTTCTTTCTTTGTATAAAGAGTGACTTGAACCTTATCGACGATCTTGGTGAAATCCTGATGAAATTTGGCATGGAGAACCACACCAATGTCTTTCAGGGTAAAGCCCTTTTCAATGGCGGCTTTGGAAATACGAACCCAGGCGATGTCCCGTTGTCCGATATGCATGACCCCCTGGATGTAGTTGACCAGATGATGAATCTGACGTTCCATGATGGGCTCAAAATCTTCCTGGAACTCGCGTCCCGCGATTTCAACCTTGATTCCCAAGGGGAAGGTGCCGCCTTCTTTGATGCCGTCAATATCCGGACCGTCAATAATGACTTTGCCGTCTTCGATGTCACTCATCTCCGCCATTTTTACAAGCTCGGTACACTGGGTCTTTCCACCGCCGCACTGGGCATGTAGATCTGCTCCTCTTACACGTTCACCTTCAAATGCAGGACCGAATGAACAGGGAATCTCAATTTCAGCTATCTGAACTTTAAGACCTCTGACTTCAACCGATTTCTGGCATATGTCTTCATGGGCAATTCCTGCCACCACATGCTCATAGGTACAAATACCCGTGGGCAGAATTTCTGGAATCGGTGTGTCTGCAATTGTCGGGAAACCCCAGTTTACACAACCGGCTGCAGCAACTCCCCATTCGGTTCCCACATCACCAAGCGCATTGACAAAGGCAAAGATTCTGTCTTTGTTATAATGAAGCATTTTTTTGTAATCACCGGGTTGAACCCCGCCAAAAGCCATGGCTGCCCTGTTGGCAAAACCAAGGGCAAATACGGCGGAGGAGATATCCGGACCAAAGGGAACGATACGGGTGTTCCATCCAATCTGCATTCCGGCTTCTATACATTGCTCGGCAAGTGTTTTGCCGTTATGGTTAGCTGCACAGAAAATATAGAGTGATTTTTTCTGGTAGTCTTCAACAATCATTTTTGCGATTTCAGGATTTGGCGCAGCTCCAACCATGGCTGCAAACCCCGGGGCTGACCCGTCAACAAACTCAACCCCACGTTTCCTTAAGACTGTATCATCGGCAGCACCTATCCAGATTTTTCCATTTTCAACGTCCGGATCTTCTGCGTGGAGGTAGAAATCAGGTTCATTAAGGTAACGCAAGGCTTCTTTAATCTCATAGGAAAGGATGCCTGCCATACCCGCATCAAGCAATGGTCCAAGGTAGGGAAGCCAGTTTTTGAGTTTAATATGGGGTGGCAGCAGACCTCTGGCAAAGGCCATGGGTTTTTTCAGGTCTTCCAGGGTTTCCACTTTAAGTCCGGTCAATGAATAAATTACCGGCAAATAGTAAGCCGTGTTGGGAAATCCGACTTTTGTGCTGGCATCATAGGTCTGAAGTGCCTTTTCCAATTGTCCTTCTACCTGGGCAACTACTTTGTATCCACCCTGAATGGCAGCAAATGCGATCAATTTTGACATATTTTCTTCCTCCTTCTGTGAGGATTTATTGTATTATCAGTTTCTATATAGAAACAACCCATTAACCTTCAAGCGCCTGGCGAGAGGCCATATCCATCATGACTCTTTCTCTTGCCTTATCAATACCAAGCTCTTTTCTCTTTTTATCGATGTGGGCAATCATGAGATGGGCATGTTTGATCGGATCTGCTTCAACATCCCAACTACCACCGTATAGCTCTTCCATACCAGATTTCAGGTACTCTTTAAATACCGGAGCACCATCAATTGGGAGCGTGCCGCCAAATACAGTATAAATACCTGAGCAGACAACATATTGTCCGATAGATATGGCTTTTTCACTCATCCATTCAGGCGCAGAACCGGCTACGGGCCAGTCACACAGATCATTGCCCATGCCGCCGGCATTTACTACTTCTATGGCAGCATTAATAATTCTGGAGTTATCCACGCAGGAGCCCATGTGAAGGACCGGGGGAATACCGACAGTTTCGCAGATTTCAGCAAGACCAGGACCGCAGTAAGCAGCCGCAGTATCCGGCTGGAGCAGGCCGTCCATGGCAGCTGTGATACCACCGCAACCAGTGGTTAGAACGATGACATCATTTTTAATCAGCTCTTTAATAACGGTCAGATGGGCATTGTTGTGCTGTTGTCTGGCGTTGTTACATCCGACAACTGCTGCAACACCGCGAATCCTGCCGTTTATCATATTATCGTTAAGGGTGTAGAAGGTGCCTCGGAAGGTACCGCCCAGGTGATATTTAATGGATTCAACGCCAAATCCGGCTACCTGGGATTGTTTTTCAGGCGGAATCTGCACTTCGGCACCACGGTTTTGAAAGTTTTCAATGGCCATGGTCACAATTCTTATGGCATCTTCCATGGCATGGTGCTCGTCAAATTCAATGTGAATAACATTGGATTGTTCCATTTTCGCAATGGGGTGGGTGGTGATCAGTTTTGTATGGAAACATTTTGCCACATTGGCAAGATTTTGAAATACACACTGAATATCAACCACCATTGCATCACAGGCGCCAGTTACAATGGCCAATTCCTGCTGCAAAAAGTTACCAGCATTGGGGACACCGTGTCTTTGAAGAACTTCGTTGGCTGTACAGCAGATACCGGAAAGCTGAATGCCTTTTGCACCGTTCTTTATTGCAAGCTCATGCATTTCAGCAGACTGGGATGCCGCAACAATCATTTCTGAAAGTATGGGCTCATGGCCGTGAACGATGATGTTGACATGGTCAGCTTTCATGACACCCAGGTTGGCTTCTGAAATCAGAGGAGAGGGAGTACCGAACATAACATCCTGAAGATCGGTTGCAATCCAAGATCCGCTTAAATCTGCAAGGGCGCATCTTGCACCCTGTTTCATCAGGTTTTTGTAATCCTGGTCAACACCAATATGGGTTCTGTGCATTACTTCGACAATTTCCCTGTCAATATTTCTGGGAAGAATGCCTGCTTTTTCCCATCTTTCATATCGGGCTTTTGGAAAACGTTTAGGCATAAGTGTATGGCTTCCGTTTTTGCCCCATTCTGCCAGGGCAACATCGGCAAGTTCTACAGCAATTTCATCAATGTCTCTGTCAACCATTTCACCATCCACTTCAACCTGGATATCCACGCCGTAATGGGGTGCAATGGACAAAAGTTTGAGGGGATCTTTGATTTTATAGTCGTCAGTCAGCTTGTTAGCGGCTTGATAAAATACTTCGGCAACGGCTCTACCATGATCAGAGTGAGCTGCAGCACCGCCCGCAATCATCCTGGTAAAGTTACGGGCTGCGATGGTGTTGGCTGTGGCACCGCAAAGGCCTTTTCTGGTATCTTCGCCTTCAATCCCGGCTTTGGGGAGCGGGAGCCTACAGGGTCCCATGGCGCAGTTTTTACAGCAGGTACCCTGGAGACCAATATTACACTGCTTCATATTGACAGCTCTGTCAAAAATAGTTTCCACCCCAAGCTCGTGGGAGCGGATGATCATTTTTTGGGTTGCAAGATCAACTGACGCTTCTTTCGGATCCGCAAGCTTTGGCGCCTTGACTGCGGTTTCTTTCTTTTCTGCCATTAGAGGTTCCTCCTCTTGATTATTTATATGAAAAATTGCATCAGCAGTTAACTGCTGCGCAATTTATTTTGATTAGCTGGCTCTTTTATGAACCCTGTCAAGGTTGTCAATTATTCTTTCCAGCATGCTTTTGTTGATTGCAGCAGGTGTCTTTTTGACGTCACCCTTGGGAGCTGCTGCTTTTGCAACAGCCGCGCTTGCTTTTTCAGCCGCACGTTTTTCTTTCAGAGCCAATTCATCGGCGTCACGTTTAGAGGCTTCATCTTTCTCCGCCTGTTTGGCGGCTTCGATCTTTGCTTTTGCGTCGGCTTCTGCCGTAGCTTTTGCATCGGCTTCTGCCGTGGCTTTAGCGGCTGCATCGGCTTTAGCCGCGGCTTCTGCATCTATTTTGGCTTTTGCCTCGGCTTCTGCGGTAGCTTTTGCGGCAGCGGCCGGATCAACAGCAGGTGCAGCAGGTGCTTTGGCAGCAGCGGGGGTTGCTTCGGCTTTAGGAGCGGCTGCTGCGGGTGCTGCGGCTGCAGCAGGAGCTGCTTTCTTTGCGGGAACGGCTTTTTTAACAGGAGCGGCTTTCTTTTTCTCTTCTTCGATGGTCAGGTCTGCTGCCGGTGCAAGGCTTGCAAAATCAATGTCCACATCGTCCATAAGTTTGGCGATGGGGGCCACATCCATGGCAGAACCACCGTCGGAAATCAGATCAATGAAAGACTTGGTCAGCTTGATTGATTCAGGATGGCGCATGATAAGGAGACTGGAACCGGACATTAGATAGGATACGGCGCCAACTGCTTCCATGAGGATGGCACGACGTTCTGGATCACCAAGCTCTGGTGCTTCTTCAACGGTCAGTTTGACTTCTTTACATTTCCAAACTTCATTTCCCAGATTATTGATCATGGGGTTCTGGAGTTTGTCATCCCCCTGGGTCATGGCTGCCTGGGAAAGACGTTCCATAACTGAATAGGAATACTCAAGTCCATAGCCTAATCCGCCGGTGGTGGGGTCAACAAGAACCTTGTCAAGGGAAACTCCGAGGTTTTCAAGAAGAATGTTGACCTGTTTTGCTAGGTTGACATCAATGGGAGAGGATGAAATGACCGTATGGCCGTAACCCATGGCTGCCGCGCCGATTCCTTTGTAGTTTTTTTCTTCAACAGGACCGATAATCAGGTTGTCACCGCTGCATACTTCGGCTACCTTCTTTAGTACTTCTTCATCCTTGGCAGGTACTGCACAGCCCCAGACAATCAAGGGAACATTGATGGCACCGAGAACCTTTTTGACGGTGGCGGCGGCTTCATCCGGACTTGCATCCTTGTCATTGGGGTCCGTGCTTTTCAGCTGGAGAACAATGGCCTGGGCGCCGTATACATCCACACATTTTTTTGCCCATGCTGCCGGATCAGACACAACATCCTTAAAGGGAGCCAGTGCGGCTTCGGGCCAGTCTTCCGGTGTGAGATCCCAAATTTCCATGGCGATCACGGGCTTGTTGGGCATCTCTCCTTCAAACTGGTAGAAAGGATAACTTGTTTGACCGCCGACGGTAAGGGCGTTATCACCTTTTCCGATGGTGATACCTTTGATACTGCCGGCATATGTTTCTTTGGTTATTTCAAATCCCACTTTTACCTCCTAGATTTAAAGATAGTTATGAGTTGGGGGGGGGTTAAGACTAAAAAGACGTGACGTCATCAAAAAAGGGCAAATACAAAAAGAAACGAATGAATCAAACGCAGATAAAACAACTTTGATACTTGTTTCCATAAATTTGCCCTATATTATAGGTTGCTAAATTGATAACAGATATGATTTATAATTTGTATGGGTGTTTGTCAATAGATGAGTGCATTTATTGAAACAGGGCTCCAAATGCCTGAATACTCTTATTATCAAGGCTTCTTGCCATATTGAAAATATGTTGCAGCCCATTGAATTTGATTTAGTTTATAAATCCAAATCCTGGTGGCGGAAAAAAGTTGATTTTTTGCTTTTATTTATATAGGTAGGTTATTCAGTTAGTCTGTTTAAGACCAAAAAACGGTAGACCTAGGTTTCATAATACTTTTTATCACAGGCTCGTTCCTAAAGAGTCCAAATCAATAAAGGAGTAAACCATGGCATTAGATCCAACCAAACATGCAGATTGGGAAATCGCAGAAGACGCTGAAAAAACAATGCTCACCATCTATGAAATAGGTGATAGGCTGGGGCTTACCAAAGAAGAGCTTCTCCCCCAGGGTCATTATATTGCGAAAATAGATTTTAGGGCGGTTCTTGAGCGGCTTAAGGACAAACCGGACGGAAAATATATTGATGTGACAGCGATTTCGCCCACTCCCCTGGGAGAAGGAAAATCTACCTCAAGCATGGGACTTGTTCAGGGACTTGGTAAGATTGGCAAGAGTGTGTGTGCTGCCATTCGTCAGCCATCCGGTGGTCCCACCATGAATATCAAGGGGTCAGCTGCCGGTGGTGGTCTTGCCCAGTGTATTCCGCTAACTCCATTTTCTTTGGGATTTACCGGTGACATTAATGCCATCATGAACGCCCATAACCTGGCCATGGTCGCTCTGACTTCCCGTATGCAGCATGAGAGAAACTATACAGACGAGCAGCTTGAGAGACTTTCCGGCATGAAACGTATTGATATCGATCCCACTAAGGTTGAAATGGGATGGATCATGGATTTTTGCTGCCAGTCCCTGCGTAATATCATTATTGGTATTGACGGCGTTAACGGCAAGGCTGATGGTTTCATGATGAAATCAAAATTTGCCATTGCCGTATCTTCCGAAGTCATGGCAATTCTTGCCATTGCCACCGATCTTAAGGACATGCGTGAAAGAATGGGCAAGATTGTGGTTGCCTATACGAAAAAAGGAAAACCGGTTACCACTGAAGATCTCCAGGTGGCAGGTGCCATGACAGCTTGGATGGTGGATGCACTCAATCCTTCTTTGATGCAGACTCTTGAAGGCCAGCCTGTAATCGTTCATGCCGGTCCCTTTGCCAATATCGCCATTGGTCAGAGTTCCATTATTGCGGATAGAGTCGGCTTAAAACTTGCTGATTACCATGTGACAGAATCCGGCTTTGGTGCGGATATTGGGTTTGAAAAATTCTGGAACCTCAAATGTCGTTATTCAGGTCTTACGCCAGATTGTGCCGTTGTTGTTGCCACCATCCGTGCTCTTAAATGTCATGGTGGCGCACCTGTGCCCGTTCCCGGCAAACCCATGCCCGAAGAATATAATTCTGAAAATGTCGAATGGGTGGCAAAGGGTTGCTGCAACCTCATCCATCACATTCGAAATGTCCGTAAAGCCGGTATTTCTCCGGTTGTCTGTATTAACGCATTCTTTACAGATACAGATGCCGAGATTGCAAAGGTTCGTGAGCTTTGTGAAGCAGAAGGTGCAAGAGTTGCCCTTTCCCGTCACTGGGAACACGGCGGAGACGGCGCCATTGAATTTGCAGAAACCGTTGTTGCGGCCTGTGAAGAAAAATCAGAATTTAAGTTTCTTTATGAGCTGGATATGCCGGTTAAAGAGAGGATCGAGCTGGTTGCCAAAGAAGTATACGGCGCCGATGGTGTGGACTATTCTGCAGAAGCTGAGGTTGCCCTTAAACGGATCCAGGCTGATCCTGAATTGGCAGGCCTTGGGTTGTGCATGGTAAAAACCCATCTGTCATTGTCTGACAATCCGGCCCTTAAGGGCGTTCCAACTGGCTGGAGACTAACCATCAGAGAAGTCTTAACTTACGGTGGAGCCGGTTTTATCGTTCCTGTTGCTGGCGCCATCAGCTTG
The DNA here is from genome assembly GCA_022712835.1 of Desulfobacteraceae bacterium. The sequence goes on along the minus strand of JAFLJU010000681.1, from coordinate 2,228 downwards.
ATGCCTGGTACCAGTTCCAATCCGGCATTCAAGAGAGTGGATGTGGATGTTGAAACTGGCAAGGTTCAGGGCGTATTCTAAACCATCCTTATATTATATAACGATAACCGGTATTGGGAGCTATTTTGCCTAATACCGGTTTTTGACAGCCATCAGGAGAAAAAAATATGACTGCGCAAATTATTAGCGGAACAGAAATAAGAAAAGATATTCTCGCAGAGGTCAAAGCGGACGTCGAGAAGATGAAAGAAAAACACGGCAAGGTGCCGGGTCTTGTCACCATTCTGGTAGGATCAAGCCCCGCTTCCATCAGCTATGTGACCTTGAAAGTTAAAACAGCCATCAGCCTAGGTTTCCATGAAATCCAGGATGACCAGCCCATTGACATCTCAGAAGCAGATCTGCTTGCCTTGATTGACAAATACAACAATGATCCGGATATCCATGGGATTCTGGTTCAGCTACCCTTGCCTGATCAGATTGATGACAAAAAGATTCTCAATGCCATCAATCCTGACAAAGACGTGGATGCTTTCCATCCGGTCAATGTAGGTCGTTTGATGATCGGCGGTGATGAAGTTAAGTTTCTTCCCTGCACCCCCGCGGGTATCCAGGAGATGATCGTTCGTTCCGGCACAGAAACATCCGGTGCTGAAGTGGTTGTGGTGGGCAGATCCAATATCGTTGGAAAGCCCATCGCCATGATGATGGCCCAGAAGGGGGTTGGTGCCAATTCTACCGTGACCATCGTCCATACCCGGACCAAAGATCTTGCTTCCCATTGCAAGCGGGCCGATATTCTTATTGTGGCTGCTGGTGTGCCGGATTTGGTGAAACCAGAATGGATCAAACCAGGCTCCACGGTTATTGATGTAGGCGTGAACCGGGTGGGCATGAATGAAAAAACCGGAAAAGCTATTCTCAAGGGAGATGTTGATTTTGAGGCAGCCAAAGAGATTGCTGGCAAGATTACCCCTGTTCCGGGTGGAGTTGGCCCCATGACCATTGCCATGCTCATGAAAAATACTCTTAGATCCGCTCAATTGGCTCTCGGATAGGCAGAAAGAAGCGACACAAGCAATTTCCAGGCGGTCTTTGACTGTTTGAAGTCAGAAAAAACCGTCGATATTACCAAGGGTGATGTCGGCGGTTTTAATTTATGGCTAAGAGATCTCCCATCTCTGGCTTTTTTTTATTCCCTTGCCTTTACTTACCGTCCAAAGACAATAGATTATAACCATACCAAAAAAAACAAGACACATTTATATCGATTAAAAGGGAGTGAATCATATGGACAAGTTGGATGCTATTTTTTCTCCGGAGACAATTGCGGTTATCGGCGCCTCAACCACGAAGGGAAAGGTGGGGCATGATATCTTTGCCAACATTCTGGCAGGAGGCTACACAGGGACCTTATATCCTGTAAACCCAAAAGCCAAATCTGTCCTGAGTGTCAAATGTTACACCAGCATTGCCGCCATTCCGGACCCCATTGATCTTGCCATGATTATTCTGCCTCCCAGGGCTGCCCTGGGATCTGTAAGGGATTGTATCGCAAAGGGGGTAAAGGGGATTGTTATTGTCTCCGCCGGTTTTAAGGAGGTGGGCGGTGAAGGGGCCCAGATGGAAATTCAGATCAAAAACCTTTGCGCCGAGGCAGGGGTCCGGTTGGTGGGGCCCAATTGCCTTGGGGTGATCAATCCGTCTAAAAAAGTATCTTTGAATGCCAGTTTCTCCGCCAGGATGCCCAAGCCCGGCAATGTATCGTTTATTTCCCAGAGTGGGGCCCTTTGCACGGCGGTATTGGATTATGCGGCCGATAAGGGATTTGGCTTTTCAAAATTTATCTCCATCGGCAACAAGGCTGATGTGGATGAGCTGGATCTGCTGCGGTATTACCACAAAGATCCGGATACCGATGTGGTCATGATCTATATGGAAGAATTATCCAGAACATCGGAAGAGTTTGTTTCGGAAGTTAGGGCGATGACTTCCGGCACTAATCCCACCCATGTGATTGTCATCAAATCCGGATCTTCTGTTGCTGGCGCGGCAGCTGCCGCCTCCCATACCGGCGCCCTGGCCGGTTCCGATGCCATTTATGACGGGATATTTACCATGTCGGGAATTTTGCGGTGCAAAACCGTAAATCAATTATTTGATTATGCCCAGGCTTTTGCGGCCAATAAATATCCCACAGGGGATCGGGTTGCTATCGTGACCAATGC
>JAFLJU010000626.1 GCA_022712835.1 Desulfobacteraceae bacterium | reverse complement strand
AATCAACAATAACTTGCATGATTGGCATCAACATTTATCCAGATTTCCGGTGATGTATTCTTTTGGTATCCATGACAATTACGGTGGCTGAATACTCCACCTTTGGATGCTTATTGTTGACTTCATTATACCACCTAACATCACCGGTGGAACCCTGTCCATGCAGGTTGCTATAATTTAAAGTCATTAACCATGATGTTCCCCCAAGCCAATTCTTGTGTGTTTGAATATTTTATCCCACAAGAGTGAACTGAAAAATTCATCCCCCTCTTTTTCTTTACCCTCAGGTTTAATTTTGAGACTCTTTTGTAAGGGATTGAATATTTACATTGTCGTCAAATAAACATGTTTCCAACCCTCGGCAAGAGGAAAAAATGGCCCTATCTAAACTAAAAGCACCTCTGAAATCCACATTTTCCAACGATGCTGATTTAAAGCTAACACCACTTAAATCAGCATTCCAAAATGAAGGGAAGTGAGTTTGATCAGAAGTCCCTTCACCAGTGAGATCTTCATACCAATCTGACTTTTCTTTCTTTATGTTTCGAATATTGTATTTTACAGTCGCATTTTGAAAAGATGAATTAACCAAATTGCATTCTACAAAGTTGCAATCCTCAAAATGCGTTTGACTCATAAATCCTTTTGAAAAAACGACATCACTGCAATTAGTATAATTGAAGGACACATTTTTCAGAATTGTATTGAATAACTTTGGGCGGTTAGGATGGTTAGAAAGAGGATTAGTATTAAACGATGAACCTGATAGGTTTAAAATACCTTCTGAGCTAAACGAGAAATCCGACAAATTGATGCCACCTAAATTGTAATCATATTTTCTTTTTTTTTGGATTCTTCTTAATGCTCCTGCAATACGTAGTTTACCTTCGTCTGTATTCAACCTCATGTAATCATCAATCAAATCTTCTTGGGTTTGAATATAAGTTTTTTTTTCCTGATGATATGTATAAATCGCAAGTAATATACCAAAAACAATTAGGTCAAAAATCATCCCTGAAAATTCTACAAAAACCCCATCAAAGAAATCGGTTCTGAGTGAGTCGAAAAAAAGTAGACTTAAAAAGATTATCACTACGGAAATCATCACGGCAACAATCGAAAATGGTGCACTTCCCACTCCAATTGTATCCCAGACTTTACCAACCGTGTTGTTAAATTTGTCTCTGATCTTCGGATTTATAATAGATAAAAGTTGTTTGTAACCATTCATTGTTGTAACCAAGATTTTTTCAGTAAATTTAAACCTTTCAAAGATTTTTTTTATTTCCATATAGAATCTCATTTCGTGATAAAGGGTAACAAGTATGTTTATTAGTTTTGTTTAATTTGAAGCTTTTTTCTTTTGAGTAAGGATCTTTGATAAATCATACAAATTCACCTTAACTGCCGCTGAAGCTTTACCTTTACCGTGCCCGTCATAACAAGTTGTTAATCGGATCCGGTAATCTGAAATCTCTCGTACAGGATAATTAGTCTTGAGAGTGCGTCATTCATTGAACGCTTCGCTTTACAGGCCACAAAAGTGATGCGGAGTGTGAACGAAGTACGTTCCTTTGTTACCAAGGCCGCCGGCCTTTTGTGGCCCCTTGTGCAAGCGGTTGTTAGCCAATTGTTATGATATAAGGTGTAACAACAAATGTATTTATGTCTGGTAAAGGGTACAGAACTTTGCACAACATGTTTACCGGGATATCGATGTATCGTTGAAGCGCTGGAGAAATGATCTCAAGTGCTTGTAAGTTTGCTAAAAAATATTCATTTTGAGGAAGTAGTGAGTAACTAAAATTGGATGATTTTATTTCATAGAAAACATTTATAGAGTCTTGTGAATTTTTATCTTTACCCCACTGCCCAATGGACAGACGTCCCTCAACCCACGTGTTTACTGGAGACATCCCTGGCTTGAGTTCTAAGTTAGCGGTCGGATAATCAGATAGGCGTTTTTGAGTTTTTTTAAGCATTTCACGGTTAGAAACACTAAATTTCTTTGTAACTTGGCTGTGCAATTTTGATTTCAGAAATGAGATACCTGCCTGAGCGTCCATACCTTCGTTTTTTGAAATAATCGTATTTGGCGCAGTTCCAGTTTCTTCTTCATATTTTTCTGCTAAGAAATCGATATCAAGATATAAAAGGTCGTCATATTGCAAGAGGCTATGTTCCTTTGGTTAATAATATGGTTAATAGATCTGGACATCACTCATGAACTCAATAGCTAATTGGCTATCACCTTTTTATTTTCTGAGCAAATTGACTCAAATAGTCAACTGACTTGGAGAATATCAATACCCTGCTCCAAATTGCAACTGTTAAAATTCTGAACAAATAATTTTACCATGCGAGAGTTAAGCATTCTTGCATTAATCAGAACGATTGAAAGGCGTTTGAATTGTTATAGATAAAATAATGATCCTTGAGCCCAAAACAGATTCGTATTATATAAAAAAGTGGCTTAACTGAACGCCTATAATATCGGGGGAGAATCACTCATATTGGTTTCGAATAAACATATGGATATTCAATTTAAAAAAGCTATCCAAAAGGCGGATAAATATTTAAGACAAAAAAATTATAAATGTTTATGGCCCGGTTGTAACAAATTCGCTATTAATTCTCATGCAATTCAAAGGTCAACAATCGAAGATGCTTTAGCTGTAAACGGTCACATTTATACGTACAATCCATCTTATACAACTATGATGAGATTGAAGTCTTCATTCGATCCACTTGAGATAGTCAAAATAGGAATGAAGAAAGCAAGTACTATTAAATGTTTTTGTTCTGAACACGACAGTATGCTATTCATTCCGATTGAGACTACTGATCCAGATAAAAAAAGAGGAATGGCCATTTCCTATCATTTGAGAAGTATTGCATTTGAATATTGCAGGCAGAGAAGAACTGCTGATTTTTTTGATAAACTATCCATACAGGTTAATGGTCTTGATAGAATTCACGAAGCAAAACGGCAAGCTGAGTTTATGAAATTGGCATCTGAAAATTTTTATAACCTTGTATATGTAAAATTTCTTGATTTTGCGCAAGGTACTGGAAATATAAAAAATATAGATTATTTGTTTTTTCCATTTCCTGAGAATTTATTAGTTTCATGCTCTGGTTGCAAGCAAATATCAGAGAGTGAAGAATCTGTTATAGGATTTAATTTAATATCGTATAAAAATTTTTCAGTTTTATTTTTAACATCATTTAAATCCAAAACCAACTACATTAATCTATTCGTTAATTCGTATAAGTCTCAAAAAGAAGGGGAAATCCAAATGTTCAATGATATCCCATTTAGATTTTGTGAAGACTCATTAATTTCTCCTGGATTATGGGAAAAACTAAACGAAACAACAAAAGAAAATATACGATTATCTATGAGAGCTCCATTTCTTAGAGGAGATTTTCAAACACCAATAATATTTCCTTATAATCCAGAACTTTATAGAGAAGAAGGGCTAAGAAAAGTAGCAATGGATTTCATGGCCTATGAACTTAGAATTAAAAAGATATCTAATACATAATTTCTTTACAGTTCAAACCATTCCGAGTTAACAATACTTGCATCATCATGCGTCAAAGGGTCTGTTAAAATAAGTTTCGAATTCCTTTGGTATCCATGACTATTTTGGCCGCTGAATACTCCACCTTCGGATAATTATCTTTGAGTATTGGTTTTAAAATTTTGATTCGCTTGAATGTAGATTTATTTTGAAAAGATGGCTTAACTTGATCTCCAATTTTTTGAGTGAGGATCAGCCGATAAAAAAATTAAGTCATCGACATCGCCATTTAAATTTAGATAAGTCCAAGGAACTTTCGCTTTTAACTCTAAGTCTAGGAAATAACGCATTAATGTACTCAATATTAGAGATAGTTTCACACAGACAATTCGTTTTTTGTTTTTGTGATGCTCAACAGCGATTCCGCATAACATAGGATTATATTCTGACTTTTTTGACCACCCCCAAACACCACCTCCACTCATCCCTTGAGGTTTAGGCAAACCTATTCCTGGAGTTGCAACATTTTGAGGATCCCACTCTATAAAAAACTTGAAAATATTTGTAGGTAGTTTTTCTTCAGACGAAAATACTTGTTGGGTTGTACATAAAGTTTGCTTTGGCTTTTTGTTGCATCCATTTAATATCTTATTTTTAGAACTTGGATAACCTGCAATTGTAAATAGTTCCATAGCATCATTTTTGAGATCAAATGAAAGACGTTCAAAATGAACCATTCTTTTGCTATAAAAATCTTCATGATTAAAAATCTTACATGTTTCTTCGCTGAGTTCAAGTATTGCAAAGTCTGACCATGCTTCACAATCTAATTCTGGATTTCCGATAATATCTTCTGTTAAAACTGCCTTAATTCCATTTGACCCATTCCATAACCACAGCTCCTTGTCTTTTACTGAATGCCGTACATTCATTACATGGGCTGCTGTAATCAGAAAGACCCTCTTATTTAGATTAAGAAGAACGCATGACCCAATGACCATCTGTTTATTTGAGTTACGGTCATATGCTGTAATTGGGTATTGAAATTTGGAAACAAATTCTATGTCCGTATTATTCATTATTTTCTCATGGTTATTTAAAATTTAATAAGTGGTTGAACGGTTCCATATAGCCGAGATCTCCGGTTACCCGCATATCAAGAGTATCTGAGTGATATGCGACTGGAAATAATTGTGATATTTGAATCAAGAGCCTATTATCACATAAACTGAGATAATCATCCCCGGCAGCAAAAAGCAACAGGAAAATTAAATACAGGATTGGGCTGGCCAGTAGTCAATGATACTTGCATTAATCTTGATTTTTCAAATGTTCAACAATTCAAACGGTATCATAAAGTTTTTCAAGAAGTAATTTTTGGGGTGCCATCCAGGAGAAGACTATAACGTGAAGTCCGGGCTTTTTTGGATTAAAAATGCACCCCGGACTATTCCCAGTAATCCTTCCTTGCAACTCGGGATTTAAATGAGGGGATTATTATTAAAAGTCTCGGGTTTTTTGATTCAAATCCCGACACAACATATTGGGGTTGGAAGAAATTGCATTTGGTTTACGCAGAATCCTGATAATACATTAAAATCATGTCGGTTCAATGGTCACGCTAAAATCAACTTTATAGAATATGAAGAGCACCAGGAAGAAATCAAGCATTATTTTTGATTTATTTATAGACAATACTCCACACTCCTGATTTTTATCAGTTTTTTTTAATGTGTGAGACGAATTTAATTTTTACAATCATAGATTTTTTAAATTCTGCGTTACCGGTGGAAACACCATGTCCCTTATGCCCAATTTTGACATACTGGTATACAAGATCTCTTAAAACTAACTTAAGGATCAAAGCACCTTAGAGCCATAATCTTTATATTGGAGCGGACATGGTAAGACATTCTTCATAAAGCCGTCATTACATCCTTTATATTCGGAGTACTGCGACAGTTGAATCAAAGCCATCCTGTCCGCAAAATTTATAAAACCTTAAATTGAAAAAAATGAAAGCAGCCTGTGTTTATTTTATAACTTAAGTTCTATTTCATAAAGCTCCTGTATCATGTTGCGCCACTGACCTAAGGGCATGTCTTTATCAAATGCAATATCTAATGCATTCACATTCCTCCATTTTTCACGTAGCTTTGGCCAGGTCATTAAATAATATTGGCCTCGCCCTTTCATGCTACTCTTTTTACCTATCAAACTTTTTGGTAGATAAGTTTGAGAAGTTCGCATCAGGCCCATTGCCATACGCAGATATCTTCTGGCCATACCAAAATCAGCATGTTGCCCTTGTGTATCACGTCTCTTGTAATCCAACATCAAATCTTCTGGTCCGTGTAAACCTATGTGGGAGGCCGACTGAACAACATAGTCCTTCAAGATACGGTTGCAACGTTTTCCAACTTTTTTAGTTTGGGGTTTTCCTTGGATTCCACCGGTTTGTTTAATCCTTGGAATGATGCCAGAATATGAAACCAAATTATTTAAAGATTTTTGTTTATTGGGATTGCCAATTTCAGCACATACACCAGCAGCTAAAATGATTCCAATACCTCGGATGCTGGTTAGAAAAGCACCCTGGGTTTGGGCTAAACTTTCAGCAACTTCCTTCTCTAATTGCTCAGTGCTTTCTTGCAGGCAATTAAAAAGTTTAACCTGTTGTTTCAATGAAATCTGTAATGTTACAAGATGATTTTCTGGTGGTTTGAGAACCTGAGCAGCATACTGCTGAAGTTTTTTAGCGCAATTATCTGGCTGATGAATTGCACAGCGAGTAAGGAGTTTAGTTAATGTCGAACGTCTACGCCTAAGGATTTGATGCACACTGAATCGATCTTCCATCAATAGTATTGAGCATTGTGAAAATGGTAAAATCCCGCTATTCTTTTCGTTTAAAAAACCAGGGAAAATCTGATCAACAAAGGTGTGAATTCTATTTTTTACTCCGGTTGTCATGTTGACCATTTTTCGTCTTTGCCGTACAAGTGTCCGCAAATTCAAATAATCTCCTGATTGAGCTGGAGAGCAGTTACCTCTGCAACTGATAATCATTTTACAAATCCCCAATAAATCCAAACGATCAGTGCTTGCCTGCATATTTTCACGTTGAGTCTTTGCGTCGTGGGCATTTACCCCTGCCACCAGCCAATTTTCTGAGCGTAAAGTAGATATAAAATTGTCAGTATAAGATCCGCAATCTTCACCCCCAAAAACAATATGCTCAAGGCTAATTCCATGATGAAGGCATGATTTTTTTACTTGATCGACCAAATAATTCTTACCTTCCGGTGAATTTTTCACCGAAAATGGTTTTCGAATAATCCTCCCATTTCCATCACAAAGCATGGCCAGATGATCTTTTTTCGCATAGTCAATTGGAATACACATCACTTTGGATCTGTGTGAGATAGTTTGAAAAACTCTCACAAATTCACAACATCAATTATTCTGAAAGGTACCAGTTGATTATTAAAATTTTAAATTTCTGAGATTGTCTGCCAGATTTCCTGAGATTACGTGCCGCGTTACATTTCTTTCATATTCAAGGTACCAATATATACATCACATTTTAGCAGATTTAAAAAATCATTTCCCGGAGTATGAACCAAAATTAAATGTATCTCCAATAAAGAACATTTTGACTGATTCTTTCTGAATAAATTATATTTTTTTTCAGTAAAGTTGAAAATTATTTTATTTTTCTTGCACCTCATATCTTTTTTTTGTAGTTTTCCATTTAATAAGGATTAAAAAAATAATGAAATATAAATTTGCCCTGATAGTAACCTTTTAGATGCAATATCAAGGCAAATAGACCTGATAATCAATGGTTAAGCAGCTTAATGAATAGCAAGGATGTTGGAAATAATATGATCAACGAGCTTTATTCAGTTAATTCATGGACAAATTTTATTAATCAGAAACTCTTTTATTAAGGAGAAGGTTTTGAAAAGAATAATTTGTTTATTGTGCATATTTTGGGGCTATTCCATCATAAATGCTCACGCTATTGATATAGAAATTGTGGCAGAAGATTTTCCTCCGTATGAATATAAGGAAAATGGTAAAGTTACAGGATTTACTGTGGAACTTATTGAAGTTTTATTAACAAAAACTGGGTATAAAGGTAAAACAAAGATATTACCTTGGGCAAGAGCTTATCAAATAGCGTTAACAAAAAAAAATGTTCTCATTCACACGGTGGCAAGAAAAAAAGAGAGAGAAAACCTTTTCAAATGGGTAGGTCCCATTAGTCCTAGAATAATATATTTCTATAAACTCAAAAAGAGAACGGATATCCAAGTAAATACATTGGAAGATGCAAAGAATTATAAAATAGGTGCTGTCAGGGGTCAGGCTGTTAGAGATCTTCTTATTGCGAAAGGTTTTGAAGAGGGAAAAAACATTTTTACTGTTACTGGAGATGATCAAAATATCGAAAAATTGTTTTTAGAACGAATTGAATTAATCGACAATACAGATTTTATGTTACGATGGAGATTAAAAAGATTGGGGTTAGATTATGGAAAGGTAGAAAAAGTATTTGTTGTTGATGATAGCACCGATTACTATATTGCGTTTAGCAAGAAAACTTCCGATGAGATCGTAAATCAGTTTAGGAAGGCTTTTAAAACGATAAAACAAGATGGTATTATTAAAAAATTAGAAGAAAGGTATTTTTAAAGTTTGATGAGATCGTAAAAAGTCGGAATCAACGTAATGTTTTGTATATGGTATTAAACAAAAAAAATCTGATACCATTGTAAATAACCTTCAACACGCCTTAGATGAAATAAGACAAAATGGAACTTATCAAAACATAGCAGATAAGTATTTGAAATAATATTAAGCTTGTGTTGAAAAGATTTGTTGCTAATTCCAAAATAACATTAAAATTTATGCTCGCTTTTAACATAGAGGATCAGCTTTAATGGGTGACCCTAAACGACATTTCATATCCAAGACTATTGCAATTAGCCTCCTTACAACAATTGTTATCATTTCAGCAGCTTTTATTGGGCTTAGCTATTATCAAATATCAAAAAGACAGAAGATAATATTGGAAAATAGAGCTGATGAACACATTGATATCATTGCCGGCATGCTGGAGGTTCCTTTATGGGATTTAGATCGGAAAAATATAAAAACGATCTGTACATATCATTTCCATAATAGCTGGATTGCAATGGTCAGTTTGATCAGCGCGTCAGGAGAAAAACTTTACGGAAAAAAAAAGAAGATTGAAACAAAGGAAAATGATCTGGTCAACCGCTCGAAAGATATTATTCATAATGGTGAAATTATTGGAACTATAAAGATTGCCATAACCCCCCAAAGACCTGAGGAGTTCACCAAACAGCTTCTGATAGCATCCACCAGTGCCTTATTTATTTCAGTTTTAGGGTTGATTATGGCCACAGGTCTGGTTGCCCGGCGAACTAAAGAGCTTGAAAGAACGAACATACGACTCCGTCAGGAAATTGATGAAAGAAAACAAACAGTAAGCTTATTGAAAGCAAGTGAAAATAAATATAAAATTCTTATTGAAACTACAGATACGGGCTTTGTCATTGTTGATGATAAGGGATGTGTACTGGATGCAAACAAAAAATATGTTCAATTGAGCGGACATGAATGCTTCCAGGACATACAGGGTAGATCTGTCTCAGAGTGGACAGCGGAACATGATATTGAACGTAATGCAAATGCAGTGAAGAGGTGTTTTGAGAAGGGTCATGTCCGAAATCTGGAAATCGATTATACGGATAAAATGGGGAACACTACGCCTATAGAGATTAATGCTGCTGTGGTGGATAGAAAAGAAACAGAGATCCGGATCATAGCCTTGTGCAGGGATATTACAAGACGAAAAAAGAGCCAGGAACTGATGATCCAATCTGAAAAAATGATGTCTATTGGAGGACTTGCTGCTGGGATGGCTCATGAGATTAATAATCCTTTGGCTGGAATGATGCAAAACGCGCAAGTAATTCATAACAGGCTAACGAAGGATTTGCCTGCAAACGATAAAATTGCAAGCGATTTAGGTGTTTCGATGAAGATTATAAAAAAGTTCATGGAAAAACGAGATATATTGAAACTACTTGAGAGTATCAATCAAGCCGGTATCCGTGCAGCAAAAATTGTTAGTAACATGCTGAGTTTTGCAAGAAAGGATGATTCTATCAAGAGCTACTGTAATTTGGAAAAACTAATTGATAATACGATCGAACTCTCACAAAATGATTATGATTTGAAAAAAAAGTATGATTTTAAAGATATTGAAATTACCCGGAAATATGGTCAAGACTTCCCAACCGTTTTGTGTGAGGCAAGTAAGATACAGCAAGTTATTTTTAATTTAGTAAAAAATGCATCAGAATCCATTAATCTTAAAAAAGGAGAAACAGAAAAGCCCAAATTAACCATTCGGCTACTCAAGAGTGAAAATATGGCTTGTATTGAGGTAGAAGATAATGGTCCTGGAATGGATGAGGATGTACGAAAAAGGATTTTCGAACCATTTTTTACAACGAAAGGTGTTACTGCAGGAACGGGATTAGGACTTTCGGTTTCCTATTTTATTATTGTTGATGATCATAAGGGAAAAATAGAAGTGGAATCAGCCTTAGGGAAAGGTACAAAATTTATTATAAAACTGCCAATATAAATGAGTAATTCAAGGTAGAGCACTTTTTCAGTCTTGAGTTTGTTATTCAATTATATGAGCTAACGGCGTCATGCCCGGTCAGTGTTCCACATGAATCTCTATAGAGTACCAATATAAAAAACAATGTGAGCCAGGAGCGGACGACTGACTATAGTTCGGGTTTTTCAGGACTCAAAAAATCTCCCGGACAGAGGCTGCCCGGGCGTTAGATAAAACTGAAGGTAAAACTCTTTTTTTAAAGGGACACAGCCGTTAAAAACCCCCCGTGAATGGCATCATCTATTTTTCCGGGTTTCACACAATCGCCAATGACGGAATAGGGAATATCAAGCGCCTTGACCTGGCCTTCCAGGGTTTGGACCGGCCGTGAACCCGAAGCAAGTACCACGGTGTCAAATTGATCCTGGAATCTTTCCCCCCCACGTTCATAGGTTACCAGCCCTTCTTTAATGGAAACCACCTTTGAGCTGGTGTTGATCTTAACCCCGTACCGTGCAAGATTATTCATGAGTATCCATTTGGTGGATTTACCCACATCCTGGCCTGCCTTTTCAAGCATTTCAAACACGGTTACCTTTGAAGCACCGTTAAACATATAGTGTTTAATTCTTTCCATCTCCAGGGCCTCATAGGTCATGAGAAAATGGAGCATTTCAGGAGAAAGAGTCCCTTTTTTAGCCGCAAAATGGGCGGTTTCAAGACCCACTGCCCCGCCGCCGATGATGGCAACCTCTTTGCCCAGGCAAGGGTTTTCCCTTAGCACTTCCCAGGAAGAGCACACAGATTTATCATCTGTTCCCTCAATGGGCGGAATAAGAGGGGCTGCCCCCTGGGCAATAATCAGATGATCCGGGTTGATCTTTTGGATCATTGCCAGATCCACACAGGTGTTTAAATGAATGGGGATCTCATATTTTGCCACCATGGCCCGGTAGTACCGGATAAATTCCAGCAATTCCTGTTTATGGGGGGGGGCGGCTGCAATCCATATCTGGCCCCCGATATCCCCTGTCTTCTCATAGATTTCCACCCTGTGCCCCGCCTGTTTGGCGGTGATGGCCGCTTCAAGGCCTGCCACGCCAGCGCCGACAATCATCACCTGCTTGGGGCTGGCGGTTTTTTCTATAAATCGCTCCCCTTCAAACCCGGCCCTTGCATTGCCAATACAGGAGACCGGCCTCCCATTGAACAATTCATCGGTACATCCCTGGGAGCAGGCAACGCAGGGCCTGATCTCCTGGGGCTTACCGGCTTTGGCTTTATTAGGCCAGAAGGGGTCGGCAATGAGCACCCTTCCCAGATTCACCATGTCGGCCTGGCCGTCCACAATGATTTTCTCGGCCTCGCCCGGAGTGGTGATTCGATTGGAAGCCATCACCGGAATGGAGACCGCCTGTTTGATATTCATGGCCAGAAAAGAAAACCCGGATCTTGGCAGCTCCATGGGCAGTTGGGGAATTTTAGATTCATGCCAGCCTCCGGTAATATTCAGTACATCAACCCCGGCCTTTTCATAAACCCTTGCAATCTCCGGCATCTGATCATCTCTGGTGGAGCCGGGAACAAAGTCATTGCCCGCCATTCTCACCCCGATGGGAAAATCTGGCCCCACCCTGTCCCGGACCATCTCAATGATTTGCCTGGGGAAACGCACCCGGTTTTCAAAACTGCCCCCATACTCATCTTGTCTCAGGTTTTTTAACTCAGATAAAAACTGGGTGATAAGATACCCGGCAGATCCGATTATTTCCACCCCTTCGAACCCAGCTTCCTTGGCTCTGGCAGCGGCATCGGCAAAAGCCTTTTGCACCCCTGTTATATCTTCCAGGCTCATTTCCCGGGGAGTGGCCTTGGAATATTTTGAGAATACGGCAGAGGGCGCCATGGGGGTGTCATTATTAATAAGAAAGGGATGGGTATACGCACCGCCATGAAACAGTTGAATCCATGGACTTGCCCCCCGGCTCTTTATCATTTTTGTGGCCTTGGCAAAGGATTCAATGGCCTCATCCTGGGCAAGGGACAAAGGAACAAACCCGGCCCCGATAAAATCAACCCCCACAGGCCCGACAGTGACAATGCCGGCTCCGCCACGGGCAATCTCGTCATAGAACTGATAATATTTATCATTGAGCTTGGTGTCATAGGAATACAACAGCCCCAGGGAGGGATAGGCAATCCGGTTTCTAATTTGTGTGGTATTGATGGTGATGGGACTGAACAGATGGGTATACATGTCAACTCCTTTGAGCATTTGGGGCCTTTAGGGCATTTGGGTCCTGGGGTGTTTGGGTCCTTTAGGGCTAGGCCTTTTTGGCAAGCTCCTTGGCTCTAAGATCTTTTCTCAGCACCTTGCCCACATTTGTTTTGGGCAGTTCGTCGATAAATTCAATCTGTGTGGGCAGTTTGTAAGTGGCCAGTTTTCCTTTACAATAGTCGATCATCTCTTCTGGGGTTGCGGTTTGACCCTGGGCCAGCACCACAAAGGCTTTGACCTGTTCCCCCCGGGAAGGATGTGGAATACCGATGGCACAGGCTTCCACCACCTTGGGATGCTCAAACAGCACCTCGTCAATGTCCCGGGGATACACATTATACCCCCCGGAAATAATCATGTCCTTTTTCCGGTCCACAATAAAAAAGTACCCGTCTTCATCCATATGGGCGATGTCGCCTGTGTGCAGCCACCCGTTGATCAGGGTATTCTGGGTTTCTTCGGGCATATTCCAATATTCTCTCATCACCTGGGGCCCCTGGATCACCATTTCTCCCGCTTCCCCCACGGGCATATCCGTCGTTGGGTCATCCAGTTGTACAATCCGGCAAAGGGTATCTGGAAGCGGTACCCCAATGCTACCCACCTTTCTTTTTCCCAGACCAAAGGGATTGACATGGGTGGCAGGAGAAGACTCTGTCATGCCAAAGGCCTCGATAATGATAGACCCTGTTTTTTCCTCAAATCCCCGGATCACCTCCAGGGGCAAGGGAGCGCTTCCGGACACACAGGCCTTGATGGAGCTTAAATCCGCCTTTTCAGCGCCTGGATGGTTTAAGATACCGATGAACATTTGACCACCAAAAAAGGAGGGTCTTTGATAATGTCTATATCAAAATACATTTTATTGAAAAAGTACCTGCATTTCAACAAAAATATATGCAAATAGCTCCGCAGCACATCTTCTCTAATTTCTGAATCCCGTTTATAATCCTTTCGTAGGTGTTCGATAATATCAAGCAATT
>JAFLJU010000503.1 GCA_022712835.1 Desulfobacteraceae bacterium | reverse complement strand
CAGATATTGGAACAGGAGCGTCTGGAACTAATCCAGAAACGATTGGATAGAGAACAGGAACGTTTGGCCAAAGAGCAAGAACGTCAGGCCCAAGAGCAGGCATCTGCCGAGGCCAAAGATCTTGTAGATACTGAGCCGACTGAATTGGATGACGGGATAGAAGACGCCGAAGTATAAGTGGTGTGCTAGCAGGCAGCAGGTAAGAAAAAAGAATATTAAAAGAGGATTACTGGGGGCAACGAATGGTGAAGGTCAGAGTATATGAGTTAGCTAAAGATCTTAACATGACAAACAGAGCGCTTCTTAATAAGATGAAGGAATTGAAAATCGAAGTTAAAAGCCACATGAGCTCTCTGGAAAATAGCGATATCATTTCAATTAAGAAAAGCCTGTCAGGCAAAAAGAAAGAGAAAAATGATGTACAGGTAAAGCCCTCTGTCATTCGCCGGCGTAAGCACTCCCATGAGGAAGACTTTGATAATGATGAGTCTGCGGATGATAGGGCAGTCAATGTTATTGAAGAAGTGCCTGAAAAAACTGAGTCAGTCCAGGCCGAGTCAGCCCAGGCAGAGGAAGTCCCGACGGTTCCGACACAGGAAATTTTAGATGAGCGCTCTGATGAACCTGGGGCGGAATTGACGTCTGAGCCCGAAACGGCTCCTTTGGAAACGGCAGCCATCAAACCCAAGTTGAAAAAAAATACCCCTGCGAAGATAGTCCGACCCGTTCAGGTAGTCAAAGAAGTGATTCCTGAGCCGGTAATTGAAAAAATTGAAGATCCTATCACCCCGGAAGCAACGGTTGAGGAAAAAGATGTGCCCTTGGTTGAAAAGGGTGCCTCGGGAAATAAGGGGGTTGGGGTGGAGGCATCAGGAGCCAAATCAACGATTGAAGAGAAGGTGGAAGTTATTGCACCCGAAGTTGTGACACCAGGGGCTGACAGTGAAGATACGGATGGCGGTGTGGCATCTGATGAATCGAAGGGCTCGGGTAAATCAGAGGGTCCAAAGGATTCGGGTGAATCGGATTCAACTGACCTGGAAACAGAGGATGCTATTGCAGCGGATAAAAAGATAAAAAAGAAACGCAAATCAACCCCTGCTAAGATTGTTAAAATTGCAGACCCGGCAGTCCTTGAGAATTTAAGGAAACTAAAATCACCGGAAGAGAAAAAGCGTCCAGGGGCCAGAGGGGATAGTCGCCCAAGTTACGCTGACAAAAGACCTGCTCCCGGATCGGATGCGCAAAGACCCGCCCAGCAAAGACCCACCCAGCAAAGACCCGGTCAGCAAAGACCTGCCGATTCGGCACGTCCGGCCAGAGCAGCTGCTGCCCCCGGGCCGGATATGTCCTTGCCCAACGATCCAAGTGGAAAAAGAAAGGAGAGGCGACGGGACGTTCCGGTTGTGCCTGCTTTTGCCGCAAAAAAGAAAAGCCGCAAACAAAAATCGGTTGTAGAAGGGAACGATTTATACAAGGGCCGGGGCCGGAAAAAACGGGGTAAAAAAGAAATTAAGGGAAACAGGGGCAATTTCCAAAAGACACAGATCACAACCCCCAAGGCCATTAAACGACGGATTAAAATTGACGAGGCCATTGAGCTTTCAGAGCTTGCAAAACGAATGGGAATCAAGGCCAATGAGATGATTGTAAAACTGATGGGCATGGGAGTCATGGCCACGGTGAATCAGACCATTGATTTTGAGACGGCAAGCCTTGTGGCCACTGAATTTGACTTTGAAGTGGAAAAAGCAAATTCCCATGAAGAGGATCTGCTTGAAATTAAAACGGCTGAAGATGCCGAGGAAGATCTGATTCAAAGCCCTCCGGTTGTTACCATTATGGGTCATGTTGACCATGGTAAAACCTCATTGTTGGATGTTATCCGTACCTCAAAGGTTGCCAGTGGCGAGGCCGGTGGTATTACCCAGCATATTGGGGCTTACAACGTAGTAACTCCCAACGGCGGTCGGATTACCTTTCTTGATACACCGGGTCATGCTGCTTTTACCGCCATGCGTTCCAGGGGTGCCAAGGTAACCGATATTGTTATCCTTGTGGTTGCGGCGGATGATGGGGTTATGCCCCAGACCATTGAGGCCGTTAATCATTCCAAGTCGGCTGGTGTGCCGGTGATCGTGGCTGTTAATAAAATGGACAAGGTTGGCGCGGACCCGGACCGGATTATGCGAGAATTGTCTGAGATGGATCTGCTCGCTGAAGATTGGGGCGGGAATGTCATTTTTGTAAAGGTTTCCGCCAAAACCGGTGAGGGGATTGATGATTTGCTTGAAATGGTGCTTCTCCAATCCGAGGTGCTTGAGCTTAAGGCCAACCCTGATCGGAAGGCAACCGGATATGTGGTGGAATCGAGACTGGATGTCGGCAGGGGAGCCGTTGCCACGGTTCTGGTGAAGCAAGGAACCTTGAGGGATGGAGACCCCATCGTCTGCGGGTTGCATTCCGGTCGTATCCGGGCCATGATTGATGATTCCGGTGCTCGAATTGATGCTGCAGGTCCAAGTACACCCGTTGAAATTGTGGGACTCACAGGCGTCCCTGATGCCGGTGATGAATTTACGGCGGTGGATTCTGACAAAGAAGCCAAACAGATAGCCAGTCACAGAATGCAGAAACAACGGGCCAAGGAACTGGCCAAAATGAGTCGGGCCAATCTTGAAAAGATGTTTGAGAACCTCGGATCTGCTGAGGTTAAACAACTCAAGCTTATTGTCAAGGCAGATGTCCAGGGTTCCATTGAGGCCCTGAACGCTTCCCTGAAAGATTTGGCCAAGGATGAAGTGGATGTTAAAATTGTTCACTCAGGTGCTGGCACCATCAATGAAACCGACGTGGCCCTGGCGGCCGTATCCGATGCCATTATCATTGGGTTTAATGTCAGGCCTTCTCCCCAGATACGGAAACTGGCCAAGGATGAAAATGTGGATATGCGCTTCTATGACATTATTTATAATGTCATAGATGATATCAAGGCCGCTTTGGATGGTATGATGCCCTCCACCTTCCATGAGATCATTATCGGTCGTGCCGAAGTCCGGGAGGTCTTTGTGGTCCCGAAGATGGGAACCATTGCAGGCTCTCACATTGTGGAGGGTAAGATGGTCCGGGGTAAAAAGGTTCGCCTTCTTCGTGACGGGGTCATTAAATGTGATACCCAGCTTTCCTCTCTGCGACGGTTTAAAGATGATGTAAAAGAAGTGGATCAGGGTTACGAGTGTGGTATCGGCCTTGAAAAATATAATGACATTAAAGTGGACGATGCTATCGAGTGTTATGAAGTTGAAGAAAGAAAATATAAGGGTTAATAAGGCAATAAATGAAACCCTATATTAGAGCAGATAGAATCGCTGGCAGGATTCAGGTGGCTATTACAGATCTTTTGAGAAAAAAGATCAATAATCCCAAGGTTGAAATGGCGACGATCAGTGGGGTGAAACTCACCGCCGACCTTCGCATAGCCGATATCTATATCACGGTATTCGGAGGTAAGAAGAAAGTTGCCGAGGCCATGGAGGGATTTAAGCAGTCAAAGGGGTTCATTAAAAAGAGCATCGCCCCGGGACTGGGTCTTAAATTCATGCCGGAACTGAGGTTTTTCCACGACGATTCCTTTGATAAAGCCGCCAAGATGGATGCGCTAATCCAGGCGGCTTCGGATTCTGATGTTAAGCCCGATGTTAAGACCGCTGAAACAGAAGAAACAGAAGAATTGATAGATCTTTCAACCGATTCTGTTGATCCTGATTCACAAGATCAATAATCGGGGCAAATTTAAATGAAAGATGGTATTTTAGCGATTCATAAGCCCGAAGGGATTTCTTCGGCAAGAGTAGTGGCAAGGGTAAAGCGGGTATTGGGTGTAAAAAAAGTTGGTCATACCGGTACCTTGGATCCCTTTGCAACCGGCCTTTTGCTGATTGCCGTTCAAAAGGCAACCCGGATATCCCGGTTTTTTCTAAGCGGCACTAAACAATACCGGGCCAGGGTGAGGTTGGGTGTTGAAACCGATACCTACGATTGCACAGGGAAAACGGTGTTTGAAGCAGATCCGGCGACAGTTAGCGCCATAACAGCTGAAGAGGTCCGTGGGGTTGTCGCTCAATTTTCAGGTTGCCAGGAACAGATTCCTCCCAGTTTTTCCGCATTGAAGCACGAAGGACAACCCCTTTACAAGCTGGCCCGTAAGGGGGTGATGATACAAAAGCCACATAGAAATATCGAAATTTTTAGTATTTGTGTTGACCAAATTGATCTTCCGGAGTTTGAAATAGACGTTCATTGTACCGGCGGCACATATATTCGAAGTTTGGCCTATGATATCGGAAAAAAACTTAAGTGCGGCGCCCATTTGTCCGGGTTGTGCAGAACCCGTTCATCCGCATTTGACCTGAACAATTCAATCGCGCTTGATGTTTTGGAAAAAATGGCACCAGAAGAGATTGAGTCTTTCATTCTTCCCATGTCCGATTGTCTTGCCTTTTTGCCAAGTGTCCAGGTGACACCCGCCCTGGAAAAAAAAATTTCATACGGGCAAAAACTCTCCACAGAAGAGATCAGTCCGCAACTTCCCTCGGATAGCGTTCCCTCGATCATACGGCTGGTGGATTCTTCCAACCAATTGCTGGCCCTCATTGAGCCGGACAAAGAGTTACCCATCTATAATTATTGTTGCGTTTTTTCAAGTTAACTGGTATTTTTCACCGGTTATACATATTTGTAATGGTATTTTGATCTGTTCGCACCTCTTATTTTTCTGAATGGAATATCGGATGAAGGTCGGTCATGAACGGTCAAATTTTATACCATGTTTTATTTATTCCAAACAAAGGAGTACAAAAAGTGGTTTTATTAGCAGAGAACAAAGAGGAGATGATCGCGGGATTCAAGCTCCACGAGTCGGATACCGGCTCTCCCGAAGTACAGGTGGCAATTTTGACCCACCGCATCAGTTATCTTACTGAACATCTTAAAATTCATAAGAAAGATCATCATTCAAGAAGAGGTCTTTTGATTCTGGTTGGAAGGCGCAGAAGCCTACTGGACTATGTGAAGAAAAAAGATATCAATAGGTACCGGTCTTTGATTGAAAGATTAGGGCTTAGACGGTAGAATGACCATGAACCGGTTTTTGACTGTTTACGGGTCGAAGGCCGGTTCTTTGTTTTTATTGAGGTTGATTTATATCAACCTTTTTTTGAACTGGCGGCGGTTTATTGGGGTGCTTTTAAATAAGTTCGCATCTTTGCCATCAAGCAGATGTTTGATGGCAAAGATGCGGGTTTATTATTTATAAGGTATCTCAAAGTCTCCGCCTTTTTTTTTATTATTAGGAGAAATTATGGAACAAACGAGAACAGCAACCATCGGTGGGAAAGAATTTTCCATCACCACCGGTAAGATTGCAAAACAGGCATCTGGATCGGTTATTGTCCAGTACGGAGAAACCCGTGTGATTGTAACTGCTGTGGCGGCAAAGAACCCGCGTGAAGTGAGCTTTTTGCCCCTTACCGTGGAATACCAGGAGCGGATCTATGCCGCAGGAAGAATTCCAGGTAATTATTTCAGACGGGAAATTGGCCGTCCTTCGGAAAATGAAACATTAAGAGCCCGGATGATTGATAGGCCGATCAGACCATTGTTTGAACCAGGGTACAATTTTGAAACCCAGGTGATTGCCACGGTTTTATCAACTGACAAAATGTGTGATCCCGGGGTGCTGGCCATGGTGGGTGCTTCCACTGCCCTTGAAATATCTGATATCCCCTTTAACGGCCCCATTGCCGGTATTAAAGTGGGTCGGGTGGATGGTGAGTTTATTGCTAACCCCACCCCGGAACAGATGGAGCTAAGTGACATCGATCTGACCGTTGCCGGTTCCAAAACAGGCGTGGTCATGGTGGAGGGTGGTGCAAATATCGTTTCTGAAAAAGATATGCTGGATGCCATCTTTTTTGGTCATGAATCCATGCAGCCCCTCATTGATCTACAGATCGAGCTGAAAGAAACGCTTGGAAAAGAAAAAAGAGTGTTTGTCCCGCCAGTAAAGGATGAAGTTCTGGCAGAAAAAGTCGCCGCATTTTCCGCAGACAAGATCCATGAAAAGGTTCAGATCAAAACAAAGATTGAACGTGCCAATGCCTTGAGCCTTTTAAAAGACGAGGTAAAAGCACATTTTGCGGATGAATATCCGGATCAGATTGACGAGGTCAAAGAGGCCTTTGGTAAAACCGTTAAATCTGTTAGCCGTAAGATTGTTCTTACGGAAAACAAGCGGATTGATGGCAGGGCATTTGATGAGATCCGACGCATTGACTGTGAGGCGGGTTGTCTGCCTAGATTGCATGGTTCCGCTCTTTTTACCCGGGGTGAAACCCAGGTATTGGGTGTTCTGACCCTTGGATCCGGTAGAGACGAGCAACGTATTGAAACCCTGAACAATGGGGATACCACTAGGGCCTTCATGCTCCATTATAACTTCCCTCCCTTTTCAGTGGGCGAAGTCAAACGGGCGGGTGGTCCCAGCCGTAGAGATGTCGGTCATGGCGATCTGGCCCACAGAGCTCTTTCAAGAATTTTGCCCTCCGCAGAAGAGTTTGAATATACCATCCGGTTGGTGGGTGAGGTCATGGAATCCAATGGCAGTTCCTCCATGGGAACGGTCTGCTCCGGAACACTGGCTCTTATGGACGGCGGTGTACCCATTAAGGCTCCGGTCTCCGGAATTGCCATGGGGCTTGTTAAGGAAGGTGATAAAACGGCTATTTTGTCAGATATTCTCGGGGATGAAGATCATTTCGGAGATATGGATTTCAAGGTTGCGGGTACGGCCGAAGGGATTACAGCGCTTCAGATGGATATCAAGATCAAGGAGTTGTCCAAAGATATTATGGAAACTGCCCTGGCCCAGGCCCGTGGCGGACGGATTCATATCCTGGATGAAATGTTGAAAACCCTGGATAAAACAAGGGAGAACCTGTCTCCACTTGCGCCTAAAATTGTGAGCATTCAGATCAACAAAGACAAAATCCGGGACATCATCGGACCTGGCGGAAAGGTGATTCGTGCCATCCAGTCTGAAACCAATACGGTTCTTGAAGTGGATGATTCCGGGATTATAAAGATTGCTGCTGAAAATCAGGAAGATTCCGATGCGGCCGTAAAAATGGTGTCTGATATCGCGATGGATCCTGAAATCGGGGCCATCTACCAGGGTGAAGTCGTGAAAATCACTGATTTCGGCGCTTTTGTTAATATAAAACCCGGCACCGACGGTCTGGTTCATATTTCAGAATTGGCGGAACATCGGGTCAAGCAGGTGACCGATGTGGTCAAGGAAGGTGAAATCATTAGCGTAAAGGTTCTGGACATTACCCGGGATGGAAAAGTTAAGCTGAGTTACAAAGCAGCTTTAAAAGATGAAGAAAAATAAATCTTTAAAGATTTGTCCCCTTGCCAGCGGCAGCAAGGGGAATTGTGTGTTTGTTTCCACTCCGGAAACAGCCGTGTTGGTTGATGCAGGACTGTCCGGTGTTGAAATTGAAAAACGCCTCGCCTTAGTGGGGCAAACACCGGAAGCTCTTTCCGGCATCATCATCACCCATGAACATACCGACCATGTTAGAGGAGCAGGGATATTGAGCCGCAGGTTCAATATCCCTGTTTATCTTACCCCCCAAACCCACGGGGCCTGCAAACATCTGGGTAAAGTTCCGAAGCTTAAGTTTTTTGAGTGCGGGACCTCTTTTTTTATTAATGAATTGCAGATCGCTCCGTTTTCAATTTCCCATGATGCCCGGGACCCGGCCGGGTTGACTCTTTCCTTTGGGGAGAAAAAAATTGGAATCGCCACGGACCTAGGTCATGTCACAGCACTTGTCAAAGAACATTTAAAAAATTGTCATGCCCTGTATATCGAATCCAACCATGATCCGGAAATGCTGAAAAATGGATCCTATCCCTGGTTTTTAAAACAGCGGGTCAAATCAAGAACAGGGCATCTGTCCAACATGGATACCCGGGCGCTGTTAGCGGAAATTCTGGATTCGAATCCAGATCAGTGCCTGGACCCTGCTTGGAAACCAAACCTTGCGCATGTGATTCTTGCCCATTTAAGCGAGGATAATAATTGTCCCAAAAAAGCCGCCTGTGAAGTGGCCAAAGGGATCAATGGTTCCGGGGTTTGCCTACATGTGGCAGGCCCTGATCGGCCAGGGGAAATGATTCACCTCTAACCCTATTTAAAAAATTTACAATTTGGATATGTTCAGTATCCTTTGGACTTGTTCTGCCAGCACCCGATTGGTAACTGGTTTTGTCAGGACCGCATCAAAAAGGCTCTCATCGGAAACTTGTGTAAATCCAGAGCAAAGAATCACCGGCATTTGGGGAGTTGTTTTTTTGATGGCAAGGGCCAGGCAATCACCGGTCATGCCCGGCATTTTTTTGTCGGTGATCACCAGATCAAAAGAATCCGGTGTTTTTTCAAAGCGTTCCTTTGCTGCCAGGGAGTCTGTAAATCCAATCACCTGGTATCCGAAGTTTTCTAAAAACTGGGTATGAATCTTCACTAAGGCGGGTTCGTCATCCACAAAGAGAATGGTTCCCTTCCCCTTCAGATTCATTATTTTCTCCGGGGGGTTTTTATCCGTAGTGCAAAGGGGTTGGCAGGTCAAAAATTGTGAAGCAACTGCCTTTGCCAATTGTGCTTTCCACCATGATTTCACCGCCATGGGCTCGGATAATGCCCTGGGCCATGGACAACCCCATGCCCGTGCCTTTACCGAT
>JAFLJU010000557.1 GCA_022712835.1 Desulfobacteraceae bacterium | reverse complement strand
CACAAAAACAAAGCTCAGGGTTCTGGCCATCCTCTTTGCCTCCCTCTACGGACTTTCCGATGAGATCCACCAGGCCTTTGTCCCCTTACGAGAAGCCTCCATCTGGGACTTTGCAGCAGATCTTTGCGGCAGTATCATGGGGGCCTGTTTTTATCTTGATTTTTTACACCGCAGAAAATAAATAATTTTTCATATAGAATCGTCCAGATTCTGAACTATGGGGCCCTACTGGCCCAAACACAAAAGGATTCACAGTCATGAAAATTATCACCCTGCTGGAAAACACAAGCGTGCAACCAGAACTTACCTCAAAACACGGGCTTTCTTTATATATTGAAACAGGCCACAAAAAAATCCTGTTTGATACAGGACCTGACCATACCTTTATTGAAAATGCCAGAAAACTTAAGATTGACCTGTCGACGATAGATCTTGTTTTCCTTTCCCATGGGCACTATGACCATGGCGGTGGCATCCCGGCCTTCCAGAAACTCAACAAAACAGCCAGGATCATCCTTTCCAAATCGGCCATGAACCCATTTTACGCCCGCTTGCCCCTGGGACTTTCCAAGCAGATTGGTCTTCCCCTGGACAAAATAAATACAGACCAATGTGATTTTATTTCGAAGGACCAGCAGATTGACGAGAATCTCCATGTTTTCACCCAATTTGGCCGAAAGGGATTGATTCCCCTTGGCAATAAAAGTCTTCTGGTTAAAAATAGCCAGAAAAAAAAGGTGGTTGATGATTTTTCCCATGAAATCGCCCTGCTCGTTTGTGAAGAAAACACCAACCTTCTGTTTACCGGCTGCTCCCATTCCGGTGTGGGCAATATGGTCCAAAGTGTTCTCAACAGGTCCGGCCTGGATCGGATCGACGTGGTCATGGGGGGATTCCATCTATTTAATCCGGTCAACCGGAAAACCGAATCTCCGGAACGTATTCAGCAGCTGGCAACTGAGCTTGCCGCCTATCCTGACACAAAATTTCACACCGGACATTGCACCGGGAAAAAAGCCTTTGGCCATTTAAAAGAATTGATGAAAGACAGGATATTTGAATTTAAAACCGGGACTGAAATCAGGGTATAAAGGTTAAACTCCAGCAGTAATAAGATTACCCACTGGTATAAAATTATAATTTATCCCGCCCACAATATGTGGTATGGGACTGCGATTCAGAGAAACTGAGAACTGCTTAATAAGAGTCTGGGTTTTTAAACTCTGATTTGGAGGGAAGGAGTACTGGGTTAACCCAAAGCTTCCAGTTTGGCAAACGATAAAAAACATGATACCTGTTAATGGATGTTCGCTGACCATTAAGAATGGTGACATTTGTGAACAAAATGTTAGAAAGAGTAAGACCTAAATGTGAAAAGGATGCACCATGAAGAATGAAACCGTTAAAGAACCGGAAGATGTGGAAATAGACGAACAGGAGTTGGACTTAGCCGATTATCCGTTGGATGATATTCTCATTCGCACCAGTCAACTCACCATCCGTCAGGTAATCGACGAGATTAGTGAAGACCTGTATGTTCTTGACCCTGATTTTCAAAGGGACTTTGTATGGTCTCCTGAGCAACAAAGTCGTCTTATTGAATCCGTATTGATGCGCATCCCCCTGCCAGTATTTTACTTTGCTGAAACCAAAGATGGAAAGACCATTATCGTGGATGGATTACAACGTATAACCACCTTCCGCCGATTTGTGAATGATGAGTTTAAACTCACCCATGTCGCTGATGGTAATCATTCATTGCGTGGAAAAAAATTTAGTGAGCTGGAACCCAAATTTAAGAACAGGATCAGGCGGACAAATTTAATCCTTTATATCATAGACGAGAAAGCGCCTGATCGGGCAAAACTTGATATTTTTGAACGAGTGAATAGCGGCTCCACACTCACTCGGCAGCAAATGCGTAATTGTCTCTACATGGGTGCAGGTACCCGTTGGCTCAGGGACATGGCTGATTCTGTTTTTTTTAAGGAAGCGACCGGTTATAGTCTTAATACAAAAACCATGCGTGACCGGGAACTTATAAATCGGTTTTGTGCCTTCCGCCTTTTAGGCCCTGAAAAGTATAAAGGGTATATGGATGATTTCCTGGCTGAATGCCTGTATTTCATGAACGGTATGAGTAAAGAAACTTTGGAAAATCTTGCATCTGAATTTGAACAGAGCATGAATAATGCACGAGCAGTGTTTGGCAAACACGCCTTCCGAAAGCATAACGCTTTGAGTGCAGGCCGATCCGTCATCAATGCTTCCCTTTTTGACATCTTTTCCGTTGCCTTTACAAGAGTCTCTCCGACGACTCTCAAAGAGAATAAAGAAACATTTAAGTCTCTTTTTTACTCAAGCATGGAGGATGATACATTTGTAAATAGCATTACCTATTCCACCAATCAAAAACGGCAAGTAAAAGGACGTTTTCTGTATATGGATTCCACTTTTGGAGAATATTATGATTCGTAATATAGCGGCTGAAAACTATAAATGCTTTTCTCGGCAAAGCTTTCCCTTGACTCCCCTGACGGTTCTCACTGGTGAAAATGCTGGTGGCAAATCTTCTGTATTGCAACTTTTAACTCTGATCCAGCAATCCTGGTTGGAACAACCGCTTGACCGAGGCCTTCTTGTTAATGGGGCAGAGTTAAAACTGGGAAAATGCGAGGATATCCTTAATAAACAGGTAGACAGTGATGTCATTGCCTTTGAATTAGAAACAGATGCTGTTTTTCTGAGGCTCGAATTTTCGGCCAAAGATGGTGAATCGTCAGTTGCGCCTTTTCATTCCGGGCCGAGAATTAAAACGGCTCCGGACTGGATAGAGCGTGAGCTGTCGGAACCTCATCTCGGGCATGGTAATCGTTTCAATGAAGCTATTTTTCAGGAGGTTCCGGCCCTGCTCGAACTCAGAGACAGGCTTTATGGACTTCAATACATAACAGCTGACCGCATCGGGCCAAGGGAAATTCATGATGTTAATTATTCAGGTGCCTACGAAACAGTAGGCCTACGGGGCGAGCGAGCCGTCTGGTTTCTTAACAAATACAGAAAAAAAACCGTCCCCACTGGCCGTCGTCATGAAGGACAGCCACCCGTGCTCGATAAACAGGTAGAGGCATGGATGGCTGAAATTTTCCCTGGTTTTCAATATGCCGTTACGCCAGTACCTGGAACCGATCTGGCGACACTTGGACTGGCAACTGAAGGGAATCCTGAACTTATCCGCCCTCAAAATACAGGCTTTGGGCTGAGTTACACCCTGCCTATTTTTGTGGCCTGTCTGGCCGCGCCCGAAAATGGCCTGGTGCTGATTGAAAATCCCGAAGCCCATCTTCATCCGGCTGCCCAGTCAAAGTTTGCTGCATTTCTTGCCAGGATTGTTTCCAGTGGCGTTCAGATCATCCTCGAGACACACAGTGATCATATAATCAATGGGGTACGTAAGGCGGTCCGGACAAAGGTTATCAACAAGCAAAATGCCCTTATTTATTTTTTCAGGCAGGCTGAAAACACAGAACAAGACAAGGTAACGCGTATTGAGATTGACGGAAAAGGTAATCTGACAGACTGGCCAAAGGGATTTTTTGATCAGCTTGATGATGATTTTGAAGCTCTTACGGATTGGGAGGATTAAGTGGAATTCTTTTTTAATGAGTTATCCATCCATAATCAATTTCAGTCAATGGAGGAGTTTAAAGCTGCTGTCCATCTGTTTCGCAGGTATAGAAAAGCTGTAACAAGGGCCGGGTTCAGACTGTATATTCACCGCAATATTTTTGAGCGACCTGCTCTGGGTAATACCTTCCGAAAAGGAATTCAGAAGAACTTTAAACGGCAACAGGTTAGAACCCTTATGAATTGGTTTAGTAAAGATGGTTTTTTTTTGCCGGACAATGCTTGTGCAGATACTGCGGATAGTTTTGTGTGTTATTACCCGAAGGATGCGGAAGAAAAGAGTGAAGATATCACTGAGTCTGCCTTGGCTGAATGTGCGTTTCGCAAGATAGCCGGAGAGGATGCCGGTTCAATCAGCCTTGAACAATCAAAATTTTCTTGGTCTCCCATCAAGATCTTATTATCACAATCGGATGAAGCAATCTTTGATAACGATTATACGCTTCATTCCCTGAAGCAGCGGCTGGAAGGACTTCTGCCTCCGATGTCTTCCTGGTCTATTCTGATGGAGAGAATTGAACACCTTCCTAATGTAACCCTTGAGCCTTACGTGAAAACAAAGTTAATAACCAATCCATTTTCACAAAATGTAGCAGAGGGTATTTATGCCCGTGCAAAGGAGTTGAGTGAGATGGTTACAGCAACTTCACTTGAACAATTTAATGAATTGTTTACCAAATATGCTACCGGGACAAAAGTTAGATTCAGCGATTCTTCAA
>JAFLJU010000010.1 GCA_022712835.1 Desulfobacteraceae bacterium | reverse complement strand
TGTCCTGACAGAATCTTCCCCCCGGAAAATGAGGGCTGGCTTGTCATTTCTAAACTGCAACAGATTTTCGGCAAAATTGAGCTTGCTGTGGGTGAAAAATTTTGCCCCGGGCATTTTATCTTTGTCATCAATGGCCTTGGTATAGGGAACCGAAGACTTGATATCGAGAAATTTCCAGGTCAAGCTCCAAAAATCTTCCAGGTTTTCAACAGACCATTCCCAAAGATCTGGATAGTCCGTGAAGTTTTTGTTGAAGCGTTCATTTACAAGGTCCATGAAACGATACATATTGGTGCTTTTGATTCTTTGTTCAGATGGCTGCCACAATGGCTGTATCATTTGGTTTATCTCCTTATTCATACAGAACGGCAAGGATGGTGGCTTTCTCAGTTTTTGCCGTGATGTAATGGGATGTGGTGGAAAGATAATAGGCAGAATCACCTGGCTCAAGATCATAGGTTTCATTGGCAATGGTCAGGTTGGCAACCCCTTCCAAAACAAAGACAAATTCTTCTCCGTTGTGTACGGAAATTTCTTTTTCTTCATTTTTCTCCAATTGGATGATGAGGGCTTCCATGTGCCGTCCCTGGACTTCAGGGGCCAGGCTCATATAGGAATACACATTTTTTTTGTTGGTTTTAGAAGCAGATCTGGACACCTGTTTTCTGTCATTTTTCCGGGTGATGGAATAGAGCTTGCTACCCATGCCGGAAACAAGGCGTCCAACAGCAGCGTCCAGGGCCTTGGAAAGTTTCATCACCGTTCCTAACTGGGGCTTTTGGTTTCCGTTCTCAATATCTTCCAAAAGGCTGACTTCAAAGCCGGTGAGGCTGGACAGGTCTTCAAGGGAAATTCCCCTCTCTTTTCTCAGCGCCCGGATACGGGCACCCACCTCTTCCACTTCCCCGGCCTTCCCATCTTTGATATTTCCGGTGAGGTCCTCAAAATAATCTACATTGATATGGGGGATGTTCTCTTTTTTTTCCATGGCATCTCCTTTGATAGATTTTTGGCCGGATCTATATTGTATAGATCCACAGGCCGAATCTAGATTTTGGGAAAGTTTTGATCCGGTGCTTCACCCAAGCGTTCCTTGAGTTTGGCAAGCCCTGGTCTGGCATAGTGCATATGGCCGTCTTTCAGGGTGCGTCCGTTGATCATTGCCTCACTTCGAAGCCGTTTGCCCACGGTCCTTTCCAGTTGTTTGCCCAGCCACAGGATACGGTCAATATCATACCCATGTTCTATACCCATTTCATCAATTTGTACAAGGGTATCTTCCAGGCAGACCAAGCCTACATAGCGTTCATCATCATAATAATACTCCCCGGTTCCCTTGATGGGTCGGTCATCCATGAAGTTGGCCGGCTGTCCGCCTAACCCCCCAAGGGTGGCTTCAAAGTGACAGATGCCTGCCTGGAGGGCGGCTAGGATGGAAGCCGATGCCACCCGTTTGGTCTCATGGAAGTGGGCAATGTGGAGGCTTGTATCCGGGATCTCATCTAAGATCATGGAAAAATACCGAAAGACATCCGGGGCAGACGCGGACCCGTCATGGTCGGCATGTTCGATGTCGGTGGCCCCAATGGACAGCCAGTGTTTGGTGAATTCCACGGCATCTTTCATGTCCGTGGCCCCGCCAATGGGGCTGCCCCAGATGGTGGAGACGGTGCCGCACATTTGAAGACCCGCTGCCCTGGTTTTTTCAATGCACCGGGCGGCTTCTGCCCAATAATCCGGGAGACTGGTGCCGGAATTGGCAAAATGATGTTGCTCCTCCGTGGAGACCATCATCAATAATCGGTCGGGACCTACTCCACGGTTTTTAAGCTCAATGGCCCGGTCCACGGCGGATTCTCTTATGGTGATGGCCGTGAGGACCACATCTTTCATGTCAATGCCTTTTTTGGCGGCACGCGAGTTAAAATTATCCGATCTTAAATGGGCCAGCAACTCTTCTGCGTCTGCAAATTGTGGCATGAGCCGGGGATTGCCAAGATTGGTCACCTCAATATTTCTACATCCGGCAAATATCAGTTCTTCAAGATAGGTGATTTTTGCCTGGGTGGAAATAAATTTTTCCAAATGCTGAAACCCGTCCCTTACCGTGATATCTCCCACTGTGACTTTCCGGGGCATTTTGGGGAAAATTTTCCAATAGTCATATTCTGTCATATTTATCTCCTTAAATATTTGTAATATCGGGTTTAATCTTTGGTGCTATTTTCTTTGGTTAAAATCTAAAATTTCCAAAGGTGGGCTCTCCTATGGACTTTATCAAACTGACCTCAAAGGCCATGCCCAGCCAGTCCCTGATTTCCGAGAATTTAAGGACCCGGTCATTGAATAATCTGGATGCACAGAAAAAGGGATGGGCCTCTCCATCATATTTATCAATCATTTTCTGCTGGAAGGCTGTAATTTCTTCCGGACTCATGGGATTTCCCTTGGCATTGCGTTTGGCCTGTTCAATGTGGAGCAGAACGCCTCCGGCGCTTTTTCCGCTCATGACTCCGGTTCTGGCCCTCATGGTGGAAAAAAGGAAATGGGGTTTATAGGCCCTGCCGCACATGCCATAGTTGGCCGCGCCATTGTCGGGACCGATAACCAATTGAATCTTTGGCACCTGGGCGCAGGCAACCGCTCTGACCATGTCTGCTCCGAATTTTCCAATGCCGGCATGCTCGGAATCGGACCCGATCATGTATCCAGGAGAGCTCTGGATAAAGAGCAGCGGAATCTTTTCATAGGAGCATCTGACCACCCATTCGGCCACTTTTTTGGCGGCTTCATGGAAAATGATGCCAGCGCCGTTGGAGCAGATTACGCCCACGGGAAGTCCCTTTATCCTGATTTTGCCCGTGAGGATATTGGTTCCCCTGCCCGGGGCAAAGTTTTTCTTGGTTTCTATAAACTCGGACCCATCGGCAATGGACTGGATGACCTTGTATCCGTTGATTCCCTTGTGGGGGGAGGTGGGCATAACCTCATAGAGGGATTCCTTGGATTCGGGTTCCTGAACCGGATATCGATGGAGATTCAGCGTCTGGGGGCGTGTCAGGGAGAGTAGTTCCCTGACACGATTGATGGCCTGGGTCTGGTCGGAGCAAAGATGATCTGCCCCGCCGGAAACTTGTGTGTGTACTTTGGCGCCTCCCAGGGCTTCGGCTGTGATCTCTTCCCCGGTGGCCATTTTTACCAAAGGCGGTCCGCCTAAAAAGGAAAAGGATTGCTTGTCAATCATAATGGATTCACAGGCCATGAAAACAATATAGGCACCACCGGCTGTGTTGCCGCCGGTGCTAAGGGTTACCTGGCGAAGCCCTTTGGCCGACATCTGGGCCATATTGTAAAAAATGGAGCCAAAATGCTGATCGTCGGGGAACACCTCGGCCTGCATGGGCAGAAACACCCCACCGGAGTCGGCAATATAGATACAATTGAGACCGCATTTGTCGGCAATGGCCTGGGCCCGCATATGTTTTTTCAAGGTGATGGGAAAATAGGTGCCGGCCTTGACCCTGGCATCATTGGCCATGATCATGGTCCAGTTCCCGTGGACTTTGCCTATGCCGGTGACAATGCCGGCACAGGCCACATCGTCTACACCTGGATAGTCCATGCCAAACCCTGCCAAAAGAGACAATTCAAAAAACTCCGTGTCCGGATCAATCAGATCCGTGATCAATTCCCTGACCGGACGCTTGTTTCTTTTTGCCAGAGTGTCCACGGCTTTTTGTCCCCCGGGCCAGATGGCTTCTTGCTGGCGGGCGGAAAGCGTGGCTTCTTCGTTTTCCCAAAATGCTTTTGTATCAGTCATGGATGATCTTATCTCCCTTTGTATACTGGTTTTCTTTTTTCTCTGAAGGCTAAAAGCCCCTCCACCCGGTCCTGGGTGGGGATGGTGACTCTGTAGGCATTGGATTCAATGGCAAGGCCTGTGGCAAGATCGGTTTCGATCCCCTTGTCAATGGCGTACTTGGCCATTTCAACGGCAATGGGGCCGGTTTCGGCGATCATGCCAGCCATTTCCATGCAAGCGTCCATCAGCTTCTCCTGGGGAACCACTTTATTGACAAGACCTATTTCAAGGGCTTCTTTTGCATCCACCCTCCGGCCTGTAAAGATCAATTCCTTGGCCTTTGCCACGCCGATGATCCGGGGCAGCCGTTGGGTCCCGCCGCCCCCCGGGATAATGGCAAGCCTTGTTTCGGTAAGCCCCATGGAAGCGGTTTCTGCCGCAATGCGGATATCCGATGCCAGGGCCACTTCTGTTCCCCCGCCCAGGGCGATCCCGTTAATGGCCGAGATGACGGGCAGGGGAAGGTTCTGGATGGTGGTTAGCAGATTCCGGATGGTCAGAATGAAGCGTTTGACCTCCTCCGGGGTCAGAGTGGCCCTTTCCTTCAGGTCGGCTCCGGCGCAAAAGGATTTTTCTCCGGCACCTGTGATGATGACGCACCGAATATCGGTCCGAAATTGCAGGGTCTCGATTTTATCCTTAAGCGCATGCAATAGATCAAAATTCAGGCAGTTCATTACCCGGGGCCGGTTCAGGGTCAGGCAGATGGCCTGGTTCTTTTCTTCGATCAGCAAAAGATCGTCACTCATAGGTGTCTCCATTATACGGCTTAACAGCCGATATATCTTGAAATGACCAGTCGTTGGATTTCCGAGGTGCCTTCCCCAATTTCAAGAAGTTTATGGTCCCGGTAAAATCTTTCCACATTGTATTCTTTCATCAACCCATAGCCCCCGTGGATCTGGACCGCATGGTTCGCCACCCGGCCCATAACTTCAGAGCAGTATAACTTGCCCATGGCCGCTTCCTTTTCATAGGGGCGATGGTTGGATTTCAGCCAGCAGGCTTTATAAAGAAGGTTTCGGGCGCATTCGATTTCCATGGCAGAGTCGGCCAACTTGAAGGCAATGGCCTGGAATTTGGAAATAGGCTGACCAAATTGTTGTCTTTCC
>JAFLJU010000663.1 GCA_022712835.1 Desulfobacteraceae bacterium | reverse complement strand
CCGCGTGGGAGGCCTTTGCCAGATACCGGGTCAGATTATCGTGTGACTCCAAACTTCCTTGTACCCAACCGCCACCATGGTAAAAAATGACAACCGGAAGGGGTTTGTCTTCGGAAGGAATATAAATTCGGATGGGTATTTCCCCTGCTGGCCCTGGAATAGTGAGATTTGAAATTTTTCTTACCAGAACCGGATCACTGGCATATCTTTTTGCTTTTTTCTCCAGCGCTTTTCTGCTTTCCGCAATGGAATGTTTGACCTCCTTCTCCGTCGCCCGGTTTTCGGAAAGATTCATGAATTTTAGGACAATGGCAATTTTGTAGTTTAATCTGCCATGCCCGGTATCCATCCAATTGTTAACCAGAAGGCCTCCGATCAGGAACAAAATTGTTGAAATTGCCAGCATCCAGATCAGAATTTTTTTCATGGGTTTATTCCTTTTCTTTATTCCCTTTCATATCAATATACCAGTCATCACTGCCATAGAGGTCTTCCATGCAGCCTGGGCATAGGCTGTGGCTGAAAAGAGCGGTGGAGTGCTGTTCAAAATAACTTTCAAGGAGATTCCAATATCCTTTGTCATCCCGGATTTTCTTACAGCTGGAACAGATGGGAATCAACCCTCCTAGGGTTTTAACATCCTTTAACGCTTTGTTCAGTTCCTGGATGAGTTTTTCCCGTTCCAATTCCGCCTCTTTTCGATCGGTGATATCTTTGTGGGTACCGGTTCTACGGATGGGATTTCCTTCCTTATCCCAGGCCGATACCTTTCCCCGCCCCAGTATCCATTTATATCCCCCATCCTTTGTTCTGAGCCGAAATTCCAGAGTCCATTTTTCCTTTTTTCTGATTTGCTCATCCACATGGGTAACCGCCCATTTTCTGTCTTCCGGGTGGAGCAGGTTGATCCAGGTTTCCCGGCTGGCAGTCATT
The DNA here is from genome assembly GCA_022712835.1 of Desulfobacteraceae bacterium. The sequence continues at coordinate 1,740 of JAFLJU010000663.1, read as the reverse complement.
TCATAGGGTTCATAGCCCAGCATGGTATAATATCTCGGACTGAAAAAGGTTTCGTTTCTCTTCAGATCAAAATCAAAAATACCGTCATTGACCGCTTCAACGGCCAGGCGGGTTCTTTCTTCCGAAATTTTTATCCGGGTCAGTTCGTTTTTTAATTCCTGGATATGAAATTTTAGTTCTTCATTTAGTTGTTCTGGTTCCATTCTACCACCCTGCAACCCTTTTTGATTATGCCGATTGAAAAATGATGTTACTCGGCACTTGGGAGGCCTTTTTAACGCCTGTCAGCACCATGGCCTGTTCCAGTTGAGTTCTAATCATATCGATGTAGGATTCCACCCCGACCTGGAGGCCGCCCACCGCCGCCATGGAAAAGGGGCGGCCAATCATGACGGCATCGGCCCCAAGCGCCAGCAATTTTAAAACATCCCCGCCGGACCTCACTCCTCCATCGGCCAGGATCGCCACCTGACCCTTGACAGCATCAGCAATGGCGGGCAGCACGCTTGCTGCCCCCGGGGTAAACTCAAACACCCGGCCGCCGTGATTGGAAACCACAATGGCATCGGCTCCCGCTTTCACGGCCGCATTGGCATCCTTTACGGTCATCACCCCTTTAAGGATAAATTTCATGGATGCCTTTTGAATAATCTCCCTTAATTTTTCAATTCCCCGGGGAAAAACCGGCCGTCCCATCTGTTTTAGGGTGATCAACCCGGCGGCATCAATATCAATGCCTATGGTGTTCGCCCCGGTATCCCGGACCTTTTGAATTTTTTCAAACAACTCTTTGTCTGCCCAGGGCTTGATAAAGGCAATCCCATGGCCCCCAACCGCCTGGATCTCGGCCAGTCCGGTTTCGTGGATAAAATCCGGGACCCCATCCCCGGTGCAGCCCATGATCCCTTTTTCCTTGCACCCCCTTAGGATGGCCTGGATATACGCTTGTTCAGACACCTCACCGCCCATATTAAAAGAGACCCCGCCAATGGGTGCTGCCAGAAGGGGCAGGGCCATCTGCCGGCCCAGCAGGGAAATGGTGGTGTCCGGTTCCGATACATCATGGATCAGGCGCATGTTGAACCGGATCGAGTGCAGGGCGTTAATATTTTCTTTGAAAGCTGCGGCCGTGCCAAGTCCCCCCATGCCAGGTACTTCACCGGCACAGGCTTTTCCGTTGCATTCAGGGCAGACCCGGCAATATCCTTTCATCAATTTTCTGGCATTCTCATAGATTTCTTTCATTACCGATCTCCTTTTTTCCTACCCTAAGTTGTTTCCTGCTTTTATTTGCCGCTTTTAATTGTACATCTGGGGATTGATTTTTAATTTCAGACTGATCTGGCGATCTCTTCTGCTTCACTGATACAATACATCAGATGCCGGGGGGATTTGGCATCCCCAATGAAATGGAATTGGGCGTTTGAATTTTTTTCCAGCTTCTTGGCATCCCGGACGGGTTGCTGTTTTTCAGAGATTACCACGGTATCAAATCCTTTCAGGGTGATGGTCTCCCCATTGGATTTAAAAACAGCCCCGTCATCTGTGACCGCCTGGATTGACACATTTTTATACAGGTCAACCTTGTCTTTTTTCAGGCGTTCCCTCAGATAATACCGGTCATTGCTGGACATTTCTTCGGCAAAACTCTTTTTCCGGTTCAATACCACCACTTGTTTGCCCTGGGTTGCCAAAAAATCGGCGGTAATCAAACCGGTCATGCCTCCGCCCAGAACAATG
>JAFLJU010000132.1 GCA_022712835.1 Desulfobacteraceae bacterium | reverse complement strand
TCACATCCACCCTTTTTTTTCTCAAATGTAATTTTATCAAGGATTAATGATTTACCATTCTTTTTATAGTCAGCTTTAATATCATCAACGGTATACTGAAAACAGTAACAAATAAGTTCGCCCATTTTTTCCCTTCTTAATATTTATTTATCCATAATTTATATATTATCATTGCTACAGTTATCAAGACCATACTTTAACCCAACCAAATATTAATAATTCATAGATCGAAATACGGAGTCTTATGTCTATTTTTGCTGACCATCTACCTGTCTTTTTTTGGGTTGTCTTTTTAAAACTTTATGATATATTAGCCCTCGCTAATTTAGAGTAAATAAAATTAAACAAAGGTTAGCAGTTGAATATTGGAAAAATATAACACAGGAGCATGATGGAATTTTTAACATCTTATTTTCGAAGAATTCTTCCGGTTGTGTTGGTTCTGGCAGGAATCTGCCAGACAACAACGGCTGTAGCCGGTGATTTCGATTTCAGTTCTGCCTGGCAGCGGGTAAGTCAAAAAAGTCATGTATTAAAGGCGGAACAGGCCAATATTGATCAGGCGGGCTATCACCAAAGCGCCGCCCGGGACCTCTATCTGCCCCAGGTAAACCTTTTTGCCGGGTATCTCCACCTGGATGAAGATATCACCCTGGGTCCCGATGACATCTTTGACAGCATGCCGGCGGGTGATCTGGCCGGGGCTCAGTTTTACGGACTGTTACAAAGCCAGGGAATTTCGCGTGGTCAGGCATCCGCCGGACTCACTTCAACCATCAGTGACAGGGACATCAGCAGCAGTTCGGTTAACCTTCTTTGGCCGGTATATACAGGAGGCCGCATAACAGCTGCCCAGGAAATCGCCAAAGCATCATTTGACGAGGCACAACAGCACCAGAAATTAAAGGTTTATGGGCAGTTTGAAAGCCTTTGCCAGCGATATTTCGGCGTCATTCTGACCGGCAAAGTTCTGGCGGCCCGCAGGGAAGTGGAGGAAAGCCTGGCAATTCATTTTGAACATGCATGTCTTTTGGTACAAAACGGTCAAATTGCCGAGGTTGAGAGGCTTCAGGCCGAAGCCTCCCATGACAAGGCAACAGTGGATCGCCAAAAAGCCGCCAGTGATTTGCGCATTACCGAAGCCGCCCTGACCCGATTTTTACAAGAAAATGCCACGGCCCGCCCAAGCACAGGGCTCTTTATTCAGCGCAAACTTCCTTTGCTTGAAACCGTCATGGAACAAACCCTGAACAATTATGCTGGACTTGCCATTTTAGATGCAAAGGAAGAGATGGTCACGGGACTGATTAAAGTAGAGGAAGGCAAATACTATCCAGAGATTGCGGTGATCGGAAATTACAATCTCTACGAGGAAAAGTCACTTGCCTCAGACCTGATGCCGGATTGGTTTGTCGGCATATCTGTCAGTGTTCCTCTGATAGACCGTTCCGGCCGCAGCGGTAAAGTCAAGGCGGCCAAAAGTAAAATCGAACAAGTAGGGGCATTACGCCGCCAGGCCAGACAGGATCTTTCCCTTGTTGTGGAAAAAACCTATCGCCGCCTGGAGCAGGCCATGAACGAGTATGATAGCCTGGCCTCGAGTGAACGGCTGGCTGAAAAGACCGTTGAATTGCGGGAAAAGGCATTTGACCAGGGATTGGCCACCTCCCTTGATGTGGTGGATGCAAGGCTCTATGTTGCAGGTGTCAAAATTCAGAGGGCACATGCCGCCTACAACCATGTCATGGAACTTGCAAAAATGCTGGTCATCAGCGGCCAGATCAACGAATTTACCCAATACGCTCAAACGGGCACAATATAAGGATTAAATCATGCGATTGATTAAAAATATGGCCCTGATCATATTTATCGGGATGGCCGTGGGCTGGATTGGTTACAGCTTCTGGCTGGCCTACCAGCCCCAACCGATTATTGTCCAGGGACAAATAGAAGCCCAACAGTATAATATTTCCTCCAAAGTGGCCGGACGAATTGATAAAGTCATGGTAAAAAAAGGAGATCTGGTAAAAAAAGGCCAACTCATTTTCACCCTGTACAGTCCGGAAATAAAGGCAAAACTGACCCAGGCCAGGGCCGCCCAGGATGCAGCGGATGCCATGTCAGAACAGGCTCAAAAAGGGGCAAGATCCCAGGAAATAACTGCGGCCCGGGATCAATGGCGCCAGGCAAAAGCCGCGGCAGATCTGTTGGAAAAAACCTATCAACGAATTGAAAATCTATATCGCAGTGGTGTGATGCCAGAACAGAAAAGGGATGAGGTTTATACCCAGATGCAGGCGGCCCGTTTCCAAGAAAACGCGGCATTGCAACTCTATGGCATGGCCAAGGAAGGTGCCAGGGAAGGGACCAAAAAGGCCGCCGCTGGCAAGGCCAACATGGCGGCCGGTGCAGTGGCTGAAGTCGAGGCCTATGCAGCAGATACCCGGATTAACAGTTGGCATAACGGTGAAGTTACCCAAATTTTGTTACAGAGTGGAGAGCTTGCACCCCAGGGATTTCCCATTGTCAGCATCCTTGATATGAACGACAGCTGGGCTGTTTTCCACATCAGGGAGGATATGCTCAAAGCCTACCCCAAGGGCCAAAAGATTTTGGTTCAGATCCCGGCACTGGGAGATAAAAAACATCCTTTCATCATCCATCATGTGGCGGTGATGGGTGAGTTTGCCACCTGGCGCGCGACCAATACCCGTAAAGGATTTGACATGCGGACCTTTGAAATTGAAGCACGCCCCCTAACCCCCATTGACGGTCTTAGGGTTGGTATGGGGGTTCTTCTGACGCAATGATGGCGGCAAAAACAACAATGATAAAAAAAATAATGGCAAAACGCCCTTCTGAATGGCGCCTGCTGGTGAAAGATCCCTGGCTTCTGTCCCTGGTCACCTGGTTGCCCCCCCTTCTTTTTTTTATGATCTATGCCATTTTTTCCCAGGGGATGGCCCGCAATTTACCCGTCGGGGTGGTGGATCTTGATCACAGCAAACTTTCTCGCAACCTGATCCGATATTATGATGCCAGTCCCACCATTTCCATTACAGGCAATTACCCTTCCACCCTGCAGGGGGCAAAGGCCATGCGCGGGGGAGAGATTTACGGGCTGGTTGTCATATCCGCCGACACACAAAAAAACGCAACACTGGGTCGTTCCCCAAAAGTTGAAGCCTTTTACAACAGTCAGTTCCTACTGATCGGCAAGCAGGTTAAAAGCGCCATTCTTCAGGCACACGCAACGGCGGTTGCAAAAATAGATACCCTGAAAAATTTAAGTCTGCATACCAAGGTTTTAGGCCAGGCCATTGCAGAAGCGGTGCCCGTCGGCACCCAGGCGACCCCTCTTTTTAACAGCAACAACAATTATGCTCAATTTCTGGTTTCCGCTATTATCCCGGCGTTGTGGCAAATATTTATTGTGATGGCAACACTTTTATCCATGTCAGCAGAACTGCGCCGGGACGGGTTGGCAGAATGGCTCAAAGATCGTCCTGTCCGTGCGCTTATTAAAAAGATGGCACCCTATAGCTTGATATTCTGGCTCCAGGGTATCGTGTTTTGGCTCACCATGTATGTTGTCATTGGCTGGCCCATGCACGGCCATTTGGGTTTTCTTATTGGTTGCCAACTGATCACCGTCATTGCCTGCCAATGCGCAGGGGCACTTATTTTTTTTCTTTCCAGGGATGCTGCCCGGGGATTAGGGATTGCCGCCGCCTATTGCGCCCCGGGACTTGCCTTTATGGGGGTTACCTTTCCTGCAACTGACATGACGCTTTTGGCAAGGATCTGGCGCAGCCTGATGCCGGTCAGTCACTATATTGATATCCAGATCGCCCAGGTGAATTACGGTGCCGCCCCAGTGCTTTGTCTACCGCAATTGCGCAGCCTTTTACTCTTTATTATTCCCGGCATCCTTGTTTGTTTTCTTGCGGTCAGAATCTCCCACAAATACTTACAGACCCAGGAGGCGTTGTGAATATTTTTCAGCTTTTCAAAGCGGAATTAGGGGCGATATTTACCAATCCGGCTCTCCTGTTGACCGTATTTGGCGGAGTATTTTTTTATAGTTTTCTCTACCCATTGCCCTATGCCTCCCAGGTTCCCAGGGAACAAAAAGTTGTGGTGGTCAACCTGGACGATAGCCAACTCAGCAGGCGGTTGGTGCGCATGGTGGATGCAACGCCACAAGTCAAAATCCAAGGTAAAGCCAACTCTCTTGCCCAGGCCAAAGAGCAGATGATTACCCAAAAGCTGGCGGGGATCCTGGTGATACCGGAAAACTTTTACCGGGATCTTCTCCAGGGCAAAAGGCCCACATTGTCCTTTGCCGGAGATGCCAGTTATTTTCTGGTATTCGGTACCGTGCTTGAAGGGATGAGTATGGCAGGCATGACCCTGTCTGCCGAAGTAAAAATTACCCAGCTGCTGATGTCGGGTCAACCCATGGCCCTGGCAAAGCAACAATACAATGCGGTGACCCTTGGTCTCCATGCCCTTTTCAACGAAACCGGAGGCTATGTCAATTATGTTATTCCGGCGGTATTTGTTCTGATACTCCACCAAACTTTGATCATGGGAATGGGCATCCTGGGTGGCAGTGAAAATGAAGTATTTCGGGAAGGAGAAACACGCTATTGGCAGACCGCTTCTCCATGGGCCCTGTTGCTGGTCAGGAGCACGATTTTCTTTATTATCTACACCTTACTTTCTCTATATTATTATGGCCCGGCCTATGTCTTCTATGATATTCCCCGTCTTGCTGCCCTAGGTGATCTGGCCTTGCTGAATCTTGTTTTCCTGCTGTCAGTCTCCTTTTTAGGTATTTGTCTTGGCACTATCCTGCCCAGACGCGAGCTTGCCACACTTATTGTGCTGCTGACCTCCATGCCCATGGTCTTTGCCTGTGGATTTATCTGGCCGACATCGGCAATACCGATGTTCATAAATACCCCGATGCAACTGATCCCTGCGGTACCGGCCATCAAGGCCTTTATTCTCCTCAACCAGATGGGGGCCTGTTTTCAGCAAATCCTTCCCCAGGTAATTCATCTGACCATTCTTGCGGCACTCTATGGCACAACAGCACTCCTGCTGCTAAAATGGAGAAAGTGCCGTACTGAGGGAGTACAGCATTTGTAGACACATGCCTAATGTTTGTTTCATCTGATGAAATGACATTGTCTATCATGAACTTATTTCAGCGAATGAAAATAATTCATTTCCATTCGCTTAGTTATATTTTTCTGATATAATACAGAACGTTGTTTTTTTTAGCTATAAACAGTGTTGAGTATTTAAACAATGTTGTAGATTTAACATTTGAACCAAAATTTAAGGAAAGTTTTACGTCATGGAAATAAATCATTACGAGTTTGAGTACGGCGAGTTTGGTGAAACAACAGGTGTGTCTATCAATTTGCGAGGATTTGATATCCTGCGCTTTAACAACATCAGTAAAGGTACGGCCTTCACCATTGAAGAACGACGCAAGCTCAAACTGAGCGGTTATCTGCCGCCACGGGTCAAAACCCTCCAAGAACAAGTCGAATCAAGCCTGGATATTCTTGATAAGAAAGAAACAGATATTGAAAAATTTATTTATATCCGAAGCCTCTTTGACAGAAATGTGGTCCTTGCCCATGCAGTGATTGCAAACAACGTCACCAAATTTTTACCCATCATCTATACACCAACGGTGGGCCTTGCCTGCCAGCAGTATTCCTCTATGTTCCGGCAAGCCAACGGCATCCATTTTTATCCAGGGAACATTGAGTATGCCGAATATATCCTGGCAAACTATACGGACAAAGATATCCGGGTAGCCGTTGTCACCGATAACCAGGGTATCCTAGGGATAGGTGACCAGGGCGCTGGCGGGATTCCCATCTGCCTTGGAAAACTGATGCTCTATACCCAGGGAGCCGGAATCGCCCCCTGGCATTGCCTGCCCATCTCCCTTGACGTGGGAACAGACAACAAAGAACTGATAGACGACCCCAATTACCTGGGCTGGCGGCATGAACGCCTCCGGGGGGATGAGTACTATGCGTTCATTGAAAAATTTGTGGTGGCCTTTAAGAAAAGATTTCCCAAAGCCCTTTGCCAATGGGAGGATTTCTCAAAACAGACCGCATTTACCGTCCGGGACAAATATCTCGACCAGGTTATTTCCTTTAATGATGATATCCAGGGAACTGGATCCGTTGCCCTGGCCGGTATTATCGCAGCCATGCGGGTAAAAAAAGAAAAGATGACCGATCAGGTTTATCTGATTCATGGTGCCGGCGCAGGCGGTATCGGCATTGCCGAACAGATCCAGGTGGAACTTATGGAACAGGGAATGGGTGAAGCCGAGTCCATTGCCAGAATATTCACTCTGGATTCCAAGGGGGTTGTCACCACTGACCGGGATCTGGAACACTACAAGGAAAAATTTGCCAAAGATCCCAAAAAAATGGCATGGCTGAAAACCCCTGCCGATAACACCCTGTTGAATGCGGTTAAACATGAAAAAGTAACCGTTCTCATCGGAACCTCGGGACAGGGGGGATGCTTTACCAAAGAAGTGGTACAAGCTGCTGCCCAGAACACAGACCGCCCGGCGGTCCTGCCCTTAAGTAACCCCACCACTAAGACCGAAGCCCTGCCCAAGGACATCTATGAATGGACCAATGGTAAAGCCCTTGTGGCAACCGGTTCTCCCTTTGCAGATGTGGATCACAACGGCAAGGCCTATCGCATCGGCCAGATGAACAACGCCTTTATTTTCCCCGGCGTCGGTTTGGGAATTGTGGCGTCCGGTGCAACAGAAGTGTTGCCGGTATTCTTTTCAGCCGCAGCCCATGCCATGGCAGAATTTGTCAGTGAAGAAGATATCCAGAACGGTATCCTTTGTCCTCCTCTGGATCAATTGAACCAGGTATCCCTGGAAGTTGCCAAGCGGGTAGGAGCAGAGGCGATTAAGGCCAATGTTACCCAGAATGATTGTCAGTTTTCCGAATTCAAGCACAACAATGATGGTGAAAGACTCAATACCATCATTGAAAAAATGCGCTGGACTCCTGAATATTAGTAAAAAAAGCCCACCTGTTTTAAAATAGAACACCGGCCATTTGAAGATAATCTCAAATGGCCGGTGTTATTTTTCCCCATCGCAACCCAATGACAGATACAATTTCCCCGGGTCTATCCCTCAAACCAGGAAGCGGTTTTTTTACAAAATCCCACCAGCATCAGCATCACCGGCACCTCTATTAAAACCCCCACCACGGTGGCTAAAGCGGCTCCCGATGAGAGCCCAAACAACATGACACTTGTGGCAATGGCCACTTCAAAATGGTTTGAAGCTCCAATCATGGCAACAGGCGCCGCATCTTCGTATTTTAATTTCAGCAGTTTTGCCCCGGCATACCCAAGTGCAAAGATAAAAAGCGTCTGGATAAAAAGCGGAACGGCAATCCATAAAATGGTCAAAGGATTTGCCAGAATCACCTCCCCCTTAAAACTGAACAACAACACCAAGGTTAACAGCAATGCGGCGATGGTCACAGGGGTTAACACATGGAGAAATTTTTGGGTAAACCAGGCTTCTCCCTTTGTGTGAATGATCCATATTCTGGACAAATACCCAGCCCCAAGGGGAAGGGCCACATACACTCCCACGGAAAGAAGCAGCGCCTGCCAGGGAATGGGCAGCTTTCCCACCCCCAACAAAAATCCCCCCAGAACCCCGTAGAGCACCAGCATGGTCAGACTGTTAATGGCCACCATCACAAGGGTCAACCCATCATTGCCCCGGGCAAGATATCCCCACACCAGAACCATGGCGGTACAAGGCGCTATCCCCAGAAGGATACACCCGGCAAAATAACTTCGCCACAAAGGGATTTCCAGCATCTTTATGCCCTCCTGGAGCACCACAGTCCCTGCACCATGCACGGCTCCCACCGGCAGGTCCAGACCAAAGGGAAGTTTTACCAGATCCATCGCCTCTGTACCGATAAACCCCTTGAACAAAAAACCCAGGAAAAACACACAGATGGCATACATGGTAAAGGGTTTGATACACCAATTCAAAAAAAGGGTTAAAAACACCGGTTTCACACTCTTACCGGCTTTGACCACACTTTTAAAGTCAATTTTCACCATGATGGGATACATCATGAAAAAAAGGCAAATGGCAATGGGGATGGAAACCACCGGTGCACCATTCACATTGATTGACATCCCGTCCAGGGTTTTGGCAAATTGGGGTGCCACCTTGCCCAGCATTATCCCCAGGGCAATACAAAGGGCTATCCAGAGTGTCAGGTATCTCTCAAAAACACTGGTCATTTTTCGGTCATCGTTTCCCTGCAGGGTCATTTTATTCTCCTTGGAATTTTAAACTCTCTGGTAAGCCTTGCACAAATGCACGAATCTCGTCCCTAACCTGTCTGAAACAATCCAACTGAGCCTGTCTATCTGAACCTTGTTGGGCCAATTTTTCCGCCATTTTGGGTGGATCATCAAATCCCACATGGATCACCTCACAGGTGGCGGGGAAATAGGGGCAGCTCTCTTGGGCGTGGCCGCAGACCGTGATCACAAAATCCAGATCTATGGAGGCAAATTCATTGACATGCGTTGAGCTCTGGAGAGAAATATCCACCCCGGCTTCGGCCATCACTGCCACGGCATCGGGGTTAAGGCCGTGGAGCTTAATCCCTGCCGAATAGGCCTCAATGATATCGCCTTTCAGGGCACGGGCCCAGCCTTCGGCCATCTGGCTCCGGCAGGAATTTCCCGTACATAAAAACAATATCTTAATTTTTTCTTTCATTCTTTTGACTCCGTTAAAAAGTCATCTGCTGGATGGCATGGAATGCCGTTGCAATGGAAAGACCAGCACCGGATCGGGTCCGCATCCAGTCCTGGCCTGCCAGAATGGATCCTGCCGCATAAAGAGTTTCATGGGCCGGGGTTCGCTTTTTGCCAAGGGGTCTTAAGGCACTATCGGTTTTCAGTCCTGCCTGGTTTATGGCATGCCCCCTGGGATCAAAATAGGTGGTGCCATGCCAGTCTTTTCTTTCTTCCGGCTGATCCACGGGCAGATTAAAAACCGCTTCTGTTACCCCTTTCCGGTCAGATACCAATCCCTTTGATAAAAATCTACCCGTGGCAAGCAAACAGGCTTTGGCCTGAATCCTTGTGCCATTGGTGCCCGAATGGGTATTGGCCTCTAAAATAAACCCTTTGCCAGACACAGAGGTTGCCGAAAAAACACGCCTATCCTGCAACCGGGTGACACAAGTGTCTTCCAGGGCTTTTTTCAAGGTTTCCTTTAGCCGGATACCCGGCACAGAGATCGGTGAGGTTGGAATTTCAAAAACCTTTATTCCCAAAAGCCCTTCCAACCGTTTTTGAATTTCACCCGACCCATTGATGCCTAAGATCGCAGGAATACCCAGATAGGATTCACCATTGAGCAAGGGGCGCACCGCTTGAACAAATTTATCCTGGACCTGTTCGGTTTCCATGGCCTGGGCCATCAGGGGAGTGAAAAGCTCAGACCGATTGGCCATTTGCGGAAAATCAATTGCAGCAATGTGGATATCCCGCAAGGTGGATGACAAAACCTGCTGGACAAACTTGGCCCGAAATTCTCTCAACCCTTCAAAATCCAGGAGCAAGATCGGTTTTTTTTGAGTGAGGGCTGCGATATTATTGGCCATGGTCATTGGAAACCGATAGGTGGGCTTTATGGTGCCGAATGCGGTAATAATCCCACTGTTTTCCAAAAGGTGCCCCCCATAGGGCAAGCCGTTTTTCCCCAGGGCATCCGTCAGCTCATCAAAGGCCTTGCCAATATCTGATTCATTGATCTTTAAAAAAGGATGATGGGGCCAGAATTCTGAGATCTGCCCGATCCCCTCCCAGGGATCTTTGCAAAACCCCAGTTCCGGACGGGTCAATGCCCAAAGATCCAGCAGGCCGCTTGAATATTCAAAGGCGCCGGCGCCCCCCACCACCACCGACGATATTCCGCGGTTTGCCGCAAACACAGCAGCAGCCATGCCTGCCATACCCGCTCCGATGATGGCAAGATCGGTCTTTATTTCAGTGTTATTTTCCATTGGCTCCTCCTTGCCTGCCCGATCCAATCAAGTCCGGTCCAATCATGTCCAGTCCAAAAAAAGAGCAAAACATAGCTTCATTCAACTCTGCCTGGGCCAGCTGATTGTCCCAGAGAACCGGTTTCTGGCCTTTAAACCGTTCATCAAGTAAAAATTTAATATTGTCCAGCCCCTGGCTATCCTTAATATACGCGTCATCATACATCAACCCCGTCACCCTCATGCTGCAAAAAGTTCCCTGGCAGGCCCCCTTGCCCAACCGGGAGTGAATCCGAAGGGAATTTAAATCAGCGGTTTCCCGATTCTGTTTCAGCCAGAGAATCAGCTCCTTGAAATGGCTTTTGGGCACCATTTCACACTCGCACATCATGGAGTCCCCGGGGATAGATGACTTGGCCCAGAGTTTAACAGACATTCCCGCTTCGATAAGATTGCTTGGGGCCTTTGACATCAGGGGAGTTGTGGCCGTGGTACAGGGGGTTGAAACCTTAAGTTTTTGGGCGGCCAGATCGCAGGCCTTCTCTGCCATCAGCCGATAGGTGGTCACCTTGCCGCCGGTAATGGTTATAAAATTATCCACCTGGTCCTTTTCATGGTCAAACAGATAAAAACCCCGGGAAACGGCCCGGTCATCCCCTTTGATTTTAGGGCTGCTCACAAGGGGCCGGACACCGGCATAGGCTCTTATATACCGGGCCGTTTCAAGCCCGGGAACCATGCGAGCCCCCTGTTCAACGAGAAAATCAATTTCATCAAATTCCGGTAAAATCGTATCCAGGTTATCCAGGCGCACCGAGGTGGTGCCAAAAATGGAAACCGTACGGCCGGGCACCAGAATATCCCCGTCACAAGCCGGTCGAAGACGGTTGATCACATGATTGGTAAGCCGATTATGGGTGACCAGCAAGGACCCCTTTGAATAGATCATATCAATGCAGATTCCGGCCAGGTCTGCCACCATACCGGCCCAGACACCCGCCGCATTAATGACTACCTGGGGGGTAATATTAAAGCAATCCCCGGTCAGATTATTCCGGACCCGTACTTTTTCAATGGCTTTTTTACCATGATTTTTTTCTTCAAGAACCACATCAATAGCCTGGCAATTGCTGTAATATAAAGCCCCATGCTCAATGGCCTGGTTCATGTTTTCAAGAGACAGATGAAAGGGATCCACCGAGGCATCATCTACCCTAAATGCCGCAATGATCTCTTTGGAGAGCCCGGGCTCAAGCACCAAAGCCTCCTGGATGGAAAGGGGTTGGCAAACGATACCCGCCGCTTTGCATAGGTTCGGGAAATCAGCGATATAGGATTCGTCATCCCCTTTCACTGCCACATAGAGACCACCGGTCTCTTCGATACAGTGGGCGGCAATTTTTTTTAAAATTTTGGATTCTTTTGCACATTCTGCAGCAGAACCTGGATCAGATCCCACATACCGGGCACCACTGTGAAGCAAGCCATGGTTCCGGCCCGAGGCCCCATCGTTGATATTGCCCTGTTCAATGACAAGAGCCTCAATGCCCCGGAGAGCAAGATCCCGGGCGATACCAGTACCGGTGACTCCCGCGCCGATAATCAAAACCTGGGGAGTTAATTTTTTTTTTAACACCTGATTTTATTTACTCCTTTTTTCTGACCCAAAGATTTATGGCAGCTTAAAACAGATCAGACAACTTCTTGAAAAACCTTCTGTTTTGCCCCGCAGACAGGACATTTTTCCGGAGCTGATCCAAGCTCGATGTAACCGCAGACCGGACAAAGATGAAATTCACTCACATCCAGGTCAACACCGTTTTTAACCGCTTCCAATGCCTTGGTATACAGTTGGGCATGAACCGCTTCTGCGGCAACGGCAAATTGAAACATGGTCTTGGCTTTATGGCCGTCCGCAACAGCCTGCTCAACCATGGGGGGGTACATATTGGTAAATTCATCGGTTTCGCCATCAATGGCCGCCTGGAGGTTGTCTGCCGTGGAAGCGATCATGTCCAGTGCTTTCAAATGTCCTTCGGCATGGATCCGCTCGGCTTCCGCCGTGGTCAAAAACAGTTTGGCAACATTGGCAAACCCGTCCTTTTGTGCTTTTTTTGCAAATACTTTGTACTTTTGGTTGGCCTGACTTTCTCCGGCAAAGGCTTCTTTCAGATTATCATTGGTTGTTGCCATGTTTATCTCCTGATATGGGTTGATAAAAAATTTACACAAACAATACTATACCAAAGATGTACCGGCTTCAATAGTGTGGATTTTAAATTTAACATATTTCTCTTGAAATCTACCGCCAGTGAACTCCCCAAAACACGGGCTCATTCTAAGCGATTATAGACAAAGTGGTCTGCACCCGTTCTCTCCTGGTTCGTTGGATTTGATATTACTCTCCATATATAATATGGTGATAGAATCTACTGATCTTATGTTCACCTAATTTAATTTTTCATCTTTTGATGATTCAGATAGATCTAAAATCTTTTCATTCAGATAATCCTTGGTCTGGTATGTTGAAATATTCATTAATTTTTTTGTGATACCTGACATTCGTTCTAATTGTGTTTGAATTTTACAGATTCTCGAGTAATTGGTGTCATCCGCAGGCATATCAAGCAATATAAGATCAAAATATCCTAAAACACTCATCAGGGGCTGAGTCATTTCATGACAAACAGCTTTTGAAAGTTCAAGAGCACCTTGCAAACGGTCTTTCTCTTTGATTATTTTTTCCGATTCTTTTCTTTGGGTCACGTCGGTCAAGACGGCAATTTTTTCATTTTCCAGAAAAGCAGACCGAAATTCGATATGTTTGGTACCCCCATTTTTACATTTTATTTTGAATTCCCTTATTTTCCCCGCCCCCTCATGGATAATGTCGTTATTCCATGCCGAAAGGACTTTTTTTCGATACACTTCATCTGGATACACTTTTTCAAACCATTCTTTTTGGGATGGTATGTCTTCAAGAGTGTAGCCGGTTATCTTAGTGAAATGTGGATTCAAATAAAGGTATTTACCATCATTGTCAGCCAAAGAGATGCCATGGGGGGTTCTTTCCAAAATCATTGACAGAGTTTCTTTCTCCTTTCGCAACGCCTCCTCTATCTTTATACGTTCGTTGATAATTTCATTGTATATAACGATACCACCGATTGAACCATCTGATTCATACCATGGGCGACACTCCCAGCACGTCCAGTCTATCGAGCCGTCCGATCTGTAATATGGGTCTTCTTCAGAGCTTAATACTTCACCGGCCAATGCTCTCTGATGCACATCTTTCCATTTTTCAGGAATATCTGGAATAACCTCATAGTGGTATTTTCCAATTACATTTTTTGATTTAACCTTGTAATCCTTAAGATATCTTTTGCTT
>JAFLJU010000141.1 GCA_022712835.1 Desulfobacteraceae bacterium | reverse complement strand
CATGAGCTATTCCCTCCAGGGACTCAACAATCATATCTCTTCAGATATTACCGCAGAATACTGGCTCAACAGCGTGTACCCCCCTGAAGTCAGGGATGCCCATTATGCAGGAGATCTTCACATCCACGACTTAAGCCTGCTATCGGTTTATTGCGTGGGCTGGGACCTCCAGGATCTGTTGGCTGAAGGATTTAAAGGGGTGGCTGGCAAGGTAGAATCCTCTCCACCAAAACATTTCAGAAGTGCCCTGGGCCAGGTTGTCAACTTTTTTTACACCCTCCAGGGAGAGGCGGCTGGTGCCCAGGCCATGTCCAATTTTGACACCCTGCTGGCACCCTTTATCCGGGAAGATCAACTGAGTTATAAAGAAGTCAAACAGGCACTTCAGGAATTTATTTTCAATATCAATATCCCCACCCGAGTTGGATTCCAGACGCCGTTTACCAACATCACCATGGATCTCATTGTCCCCGCTACCCTGAAAGATGCCCCGGTCATGATGGGGGGTGTTTACCAAGAAAAGACCTACGCATATTACCAGGAAGAAATGGACATACTCAATGCCGCCTTTGCTGACGTAATGATGGAAGGGGATGCCAAGGGAAGAGTCTTCACCTTTCCCATCCCCACCTATAACATTACAAAGGATTTTAACTGGGACAATCCCAACCTGGAAAACATCTGGAAAATGACGGGCAAATACGGAATTCCCTATTTCTCCAACTTTGTAAATTCCGACATGGACCCCGAAGATGCAAGGTCCATGTGCTGTCGTCTAAGATTGGACAACCGGGAACTTCGCAAAAGAGGGGGGGGGCTTTTTGGTGCCAATCCCCTGACCGGCTCCATTGGGGTTGTCACCCTGAATTTGCCCAGAATCGGTTACCTGGCCACGGATGAAGCCGACTTTCTCGCTCGCCTGGACACCCTCATCCAGATCTCTGCTGACTCGTTGAGCATTAAACGCAAGATTTTGGAAAAATTCACCAATGGCGATCTCTACCCCTACTCCAAATTCTACCTAAGAAAAATCAAAGAAAGTACCGGGGTTTACTGGCGCAACCATTTTTCCACCATCGGCATCCTGGGCATGAACGAGGCCTGTGTCAACTTTTTGGGAGAAGGCATTGCAACCCAAAAAGGACAGGCCTTTGCCATCCGTGCCATGGACCATATCCGCATGAGAATTGAAGCATTACAGGAAGAGACCGATCAGATCTTCAACCTGGAAGCAACGCCCGCCGAAGGCACCACCTATCGCTTTGCCAACATGGACAAGAAAAAATTCAAAAACATCATCTGTGCCAATGAGGAAGAATTTCAGCAGGGCAAAGACCCCTTCTATACCAATTCCACCCATTTACCGGTCAATTATACCGATGATTTGTTTGAAGCCCTGGAACTCCAGGACAATCTCCAG
Source organism: Desulfobacteraceae bacterium (assembly GCA_022712835.1). Next base: position 10,267 of record JAFLJU010000141.1, on the reverse strand, counting down.
ACAAAATACACCGGCGGGACGGTCCAGCATCTGTTTTTGGGGGAAGAAGTCAGTGACATAGAAGTTGTCAAACAGATGGTCAACAAAGTCTCCTCAAGCTTCAGACTCCCCTATTTTACCCTGACCCCAACCTTTAGTGTCTGCCCCTCCCATGGATATCTCACAGGAGAGCAGGAACGCTGCGGCACCTGCGATGCTGAAACGGAAATCTATTCCCGGGTGGTGGGGTATCTTCGCCCGGTGGGACAATGGAACAACGGCAAACAGACCGAATTTTGCATGCGCAAAACCTATAACGTGGCTTAAGAAGAGTCCCATGAATATTGGCGGATTTCAAAAAAACTCCCTGATCGATTTTCCCGGGACCATTGCATGTGTGGTCTTTACTTCGGGGTGTAATTTCATCTGTTCCTATTGCCACAATCCGGATCTTGCTGCCGGCCCCGTAAAAGGGGTTGGCAGTCTCCATGATCTGGACGCCATCTTTGCCTTCCTTGAAAAACGCAAAGATCAACTCCAAGGGGTAGCCATCACCGGCGGAGAGCCAACCCTGCAGCCGGATCTGATTGAATTTTGTCAACAGGTCCGTAAAATGGGTTACAAGATCAAGCTGGACAGCAACGGCACAAGGCCCCATATCCTTGAACGCCTGCTGGATCAAAATCTCATCGACTACCTGGCCATGGACATCAAAACCAGTCTGGCCAAATACCCCTTGGTGATCAAGGGCAATTTTGATGTGAAAAAAATCCAAGACAGCATTGAATTAATTATGGAAAAAGCGCCTAACTATGAATTTCGTACCACCTGCGCCCGGCCCTTTATCACAAAAGAGATCATGGCCGAGATTGCCGTGCTGATCAAAGGCGCTTCCCGCTATGTTCTGCAAAAATGCTCCCAAAATGTAGCGGTTCTGGATCCTGACTTTTTAAATCAGGATCAAAACTTTTTTTCCCCGGAAGAGATGCAGGATCTGAAAGCCATTGTGGAAGGGTCTGTCAAAACAATTGCCATGCGGTGAAATACAGAAAAGACGCAACACCTAACAATAGCCACGTACTCCTCTCTATAAGGCTCCCTTAGGTATCAAATCCTCTTGATTAATGGCCGGTTCCGGGTAGACCATTTTCCCCGTCAAAGATAGATCATACCCGCCGTATTCTTCGGCTGCGGACTGAATCACCTTGCCCTTTAACAGCGAGAGAAACAACTGAATCCCCTGGTCAAAAAACCGGTCTTTGCCAATCAGCAAATCAAAGCGTTCCCAACACAAGGGAATAAAATCAAGGCCTAAAAGTTTGGCAATCGGCTTGATCCCGGGGCCTGCCTGGGCCTTTCCCGTTAAAATGGCAAGGCCTATATCCATGTGTTTTGACAGGCAGTTGTCATATCCTTTCAGGGTTTCCCCTTTGATACCTGACTTTTTCAACTCCTTGTCAAAGAGTTGGCGGGTACCGGTTCCCAGGAGCCGGTTTACTATTTTTATATGGGGCTGTTTCAAATCACCGACCGATTGAATGTTTTCAGGATTCCCCTTTTGGACGAGGATTCCCTGCTCCCTTAGGCAAAAATTCACCACCGCAGGCATTGGGGCCATTGCATCCTGAATAAAGGGGAAATTATACTCCTTATTATCCGCCACCAGGTGGCTTGCGGCAATATGACAAAGATTCTGGCGCAGGGCCTTAAGCCCCCCCATGGAACCGGCAAGGCCAAACATGGCCATATGGTTCTCATGCTTGAGATTAAAGGTGGAAATGATTTTATCCAATAATAGATCATTGGAACCGGCAATGAGCACCAGCCCGTGGTAGGGAGGCAACTTTGCCATTTCCGGATAGTTTTCCGTCCCGGTCTCTACCCATTGCCGGACCAGCTCAATGGGAAACAGCCATTTCCCTGTTACCTTGGAAGCAGGAAGGCCTTTTTCAGAGATGAGTGAATATACCATTTTTTCATTAACACTTAAAAATTGTGCCACCTGCTTTGTGGTAAGCATCTCACCCATGACCATCCTCCCTGGAATTTTTGGCAAATTTTATATCAAATATTGTTCAACGGCGGTTACAACCTGTGCAGGTGTCTTTGTTCCGCAATCAATTTTCATATCACAATATTTATCATACAAGGGAGTTCTTTCTTTGTAAAGCGCATCAATTCCTTTCCCCGGATCTATGGCAACCCCCCTTTCAATCACATCGGACAGTCGGGTTGTCAGGATATCCATATCCACATAAAGATAAACAATGGTCGAATTTTGTGCAAGGTGTGCCATGGCCTTTTCCCGGTAGATCACGCTACCACCGGTGGCAATAAGGTGTTGTGAACAATTCAGGCTTAGCAAATGGGATTCCTCAATTTCAAGGAAACGCTCCAGACCTTTTTGACAAATAATCTGGGCAAGGGTCATTTTCTCATTTGTTTGGATCAGAATGTCGGTGTCTAAAAATGCAAACCCCAATTTTTTTGCCAGCAACACGCCCACGGTGCTTTTTCCTACGGCAGGCATCCCTATCAAAGCGAGATTTTCTTTAATTTTCATCAATTTTATCCTAATTTTTTGAACTAATTCATCTTTTATAGCGAGATAACATAAAAAAAATTAAATACACTCCTTTTAATTTGATTGCAAGCAGAAAGACAACTTTGAACCGGTTGGACGCTGTGGCCCGGTGATGAGAAAAGTGGATAAGAAAAGTTAAAAAAGAGGTTGACACTGGGGGTGGTTATGTATAGTTAGGCATATATCATATTGATATATGCCTAACTTGATATTAGTAACCTGGCAATTTTTGAAAAAGTTGACTGTCCGCCCTATTTAAGTTGATAGACGCAAACAGCTAAACGACCTAACTAAAAGATCGGGTCGTTTTCACTTTTTCCATATAAAAACTTCATGTACTAAGGAGGAGAACATGGCCACTGAAATTTATCATCGACTTCAAGAACAGATGGACCAATACTCAACAGGATTTCCCGCCAGTGAGTCAGGGGTGGAATTAAAAATTTTGGAGAAGTTGTTCACCGAAGAGGATGCCGAGATATACCTGGATCTTTCAATGCTTCTGGAGACGCCCGATGGCTTTGTTGAACGGACCGGACGCCCTGGGGCAGGAATGGCTGAGAAACTGGAGGACATGGCAAAAAGAGGGTTGCTATTCCGTCATGTAAAGAATGGGATTAAAAGGTACTCTGCGGTTCCTTTTGTCGTCGGATCCTACGAATACCAGCTGGGACGCATGGACAAAGAATTAGCCGAGTTGACCAACTCTTACATGGAAGAAACCTTTCTCGTGGGCATGGGAAACAATGTGGTGCCCCTGAGAACCATCCCGGTGGGAAAGTCAGTAACCGTGGTCCATAAAGTGGCGGCCTACGAGGATGCAAAAACCATCATCAGCGGAAAGGATAAAATTGCTGTGGCCGACTGCATCTGCCGAACTCAGCAGGAACTTCTTGACAAGGGGTGTGAAAAACCCAAGGAGGTTTGTCTGCTTTTCGGCTCCCACGCAGATTATTACGTGGAGAACAAAATGGGCCGTTATATAGGCCAAGAAGAGGCCTGTGCCATACTGGATAAATGTGAGGAGGCGGGGCTTGTGAACCAACCAGCCAACATGGTAAACCCCGGAGGCATGTGCAATTGCTGCGGGGACTGCTGCGGCATACTTCGGGCCCTCAACCTTCAACCGAATCCCGGAGAACTGGTCTATAACCGCTACTGGGGAATCGTTGACCCGGAAGCGTGCTCGGGATGCGAGGCTTGTTTGGACCGGTGCCAGATGAATGCCATCGATATGGATGAAACCGAGATGGATGAAACCGCAAAAATCAATTCGGCACGGTGCATCGGATGCGGACTCTGCGTCACCGCCTGTCCCATGGAAGCGATCCGGTTGGAGGAAAAGCCCGAAGATCTGCATGTGGCCCTTCCGGTCAGCGGACAAGCGCTCATGAGCATTACGGCTGAAAAAAGGGGCACTTCTCTGATTCCCCTCAAGATGCAGTAACACGCCTGGTATTTTTTTTGCCCTTTGCTAAAAGGCAATTTTGCTAAAAAGCGATTTTGCTAGAGGGAAATAATTGAAAAATTAAATTTTTGAGGATGAGATGATTGAAATGATGCTGCTGGGATTTCTTATGGATGGTGAGAAAACCGGTTATGAAATTAAAAAGTATATGGAGAACAGCACCCACTATTTTTTCAATATCGGGTTCAGCAGCATCTACCCCAAATTTAAAAAACTGGAAATGCAGGGACAGGTCCGGCTCAGCCAAAAGATCAAAAAAGGAAAGCTCAACAAGGCGTACGCCCTGACAGACGAGGGGCGTCAGGCGTTCCTGGATTGGCTTGAAATCTCACCAAAAATAGAGCGTATCCGGGATGAGGCCCTACTTAAGATTTTCTTCTTTGATCATCTTGAAGAGGAAAAGAGAGAGGCTCAATTGGAAGTTTATACCGGAGAACTAAGGGAACGGGTCCAAAACCTCCAGGCAATTAAGGAACGGTTTGCCAGCCATAAGATAGAGCCGTGGAAAATGAATACCCTGGAGTTCGGAATCGAATATTATAATTTTATGGAGCAGCGCTTCAGTGAAATGCTCTCGAAGAAAAAGCCGGGAAGAGACCCCCATTCCCCGGCTTGACTTTCTTGTGCCGGAGCACTATTTTAAACAAACCAATTGAACTTAAATTGAAACGGGTATAAAAAGCAGCAAAGAAAAACCATGAAACCACCGATTATCTGTATTGCAGGGAAATCCAATTCCGGTAAAACCACCCTTCTGGAAAAACTCATTTTTGAATTAACCCGCCGGGGGTATAAAATAGGATCTGCCAAACACACCCATGACGGATTTGATTTTGACAAAAAGGGAAAGGACAGCTGGCGCCACAAAAAGGCAGGGGCGACAGCCACCCTTGTGGTGACGGACACAAAGATTGCCCTGGTCAAAGAGGATACCCGCTCCTATTTGGGAAAACTTGTAACCTTTCTGGGGGATTGCGACCTGATCCTGGCCGAAGGATTTAAGAAACAGCCCTTGAAAAAAATTGAAATTTTCAGAATCGATGGCGACCATAAAGCGCCCATGTGCCTTAGGGATCCCCACCTGATTGCCTTTGTCAGCGATGGGGATTATCGTCCCCCGGTACCTGTATTCGGGCTGAATGATGTGCAAGAAATTGCCTCTTTTATTGAAGAAAACTATTTAACCCCCTAGAAAAGGCAGGTGCTTATTAATCCCCTGTTCACCTTCAAGACCTTGCTGAGTACACTGTTCCTTTGTTTGCTATGGATCCCCACGGGAGCGGCAGCGCCCGCACTTTCCCAAAGTGATCATTGTATCACTCTTTTTGACAATGGAGAAATCGACTGGAGTACAGGAAAGGTGAGCGCCATTGGCAAAGCCAGTCCCAAAGGCAACAAAGATGGGGCCAATGAATCGGTACCGGGATCTGCCCAGGCAGATGCCAGTCGAAACATCATTCAGATACTCAAGCAGATCAAAATCCGCAAAAATCTTACCGTGGGGCAGTATGCCTCCCAAAACGATATCATTTTGGCCGGTATCGAAAAGACAGCCAGGGATGCGGTCATAACCAAGCAATCTTTTACCTCTGCACTGGATGTGGAAATACAAATCGAAACCAGTATTGGGGGGGGATTTCTTCAATTGGTCTTGCCCGACGATATTCGACAAATATCCAGAATAAACGCCGAAAAACCCATGCCCCCAAACCAAGATATGGAAGACATTCCATACACGGGGTTGATCATTGATGCCCGGGGACTTGAACTTGAGCCTGCCCTTTACCCCACCATTGTCAGTGAGCAGGGCAATGAAATATACTCTTCTCTGTTCATCAGCCGTGAATTTGCGGTTCAATATGGGGTCTGCACCTATATATGCAGCATGGATAAAGCGATACGAGAAAAGCGAATCGGACCCCATCCCCTGATATTTAAAGCCTTAAGAAAATCCAGCAATGAAAACGCCTCGGTTGTCATCAGTATGGCAGACACAAAGCAAATTGAAAAAGCCACAGAACGACACATTTTTTTAAAAGAATGCCGGGTCATAATTGTGATGGGCCATTAGGGAAAAGACATAATCCCTTGTTTTTAAACTTCTCTTTATTTTAGAATTTCAAATTTTCCGGGTTTTTATTTTTCGAGTTCCTCTTTCACGGCAATCCCCATGTCCATAATGGTATAGGGTTTTTTCACAAAGGCTCCCGCTCCCAAATTCTGGGTCATTAACACATCTTTTGATTCTGAATGCCCGCTGGCAATAATGGCTTTTTGGCCGGGGTTTATTTTTTTAATCCGTTGATAGGTCTCAAGGCCACTGATGGATGGTTCCATAACCATATCAAGAATAATCAGATCCACGGCATTTTCTTTGACAAAGGCCACGGCATCCATGCCGTCTGCCACGGTAAAAACCTGATATCCAAGATTTTTCAAAATCGTACCGGCAATTTTCCGCTGATCCGCTAGATCATCCACAATGAGGATGCGCTGACCCTGGCCGGTAATCTCTAACAAGGAGTTGGTTTTTTTCTTTTGGGGAAGTTCCTTGCGGATGGCGGGAAAAAACAGTTCAAACCGGGTGCCCTTTTCACTGGAGATAACACGAACATCCCCTTGATGATCCCGGACGGTGTTTCGGACAACAGTGAGTCCAAGGCCGGTTCCACTTTTACCCATTTCCTTTTTGGTAAAGAAAGGATCAAATATTTTTTTGTGATATTCCCCGGGTATTCCGGATCCGTTATCTGACACACTCAACATCACATATTCCCCGGCAAGCAAATCTGAAGTCCCTGTCAGGGCATCATCTATATAAATATTAGCCGTTGAAATAATTACATGGCCGGACTCTTTTTGAGCTGTTTCTTCAACCCCGTTGATCACCAAATTCATGATGGCTTTTTCAATATGAATATAGGACCCGTTGATATTAAGCAATTCAGGCTCCATGACCACCTCAATGTGAACCTGGCTGTAGCTTTCTTTCACTCTGGTGAAATCTGCTGCTTCCACATACCGTTCGATCACCGTGTTAATATTGAGAACTTCCATTTCCGTATTGGCGGCACCCCGGGAAATGGTCAGAAGATCACTGACCACCGAGGAGGCCTTCCGGCCGGAATCCTTGATAATGATCAATCCCTGACGAATTTGAGGCGTAAGGCCCTCATCCATCAAAAGCACCTCAGGATAGGTGGCAATCCCGGATAAAATATTGTTCAGATCATGGGCCACGCCACCGGCCAGAATCCCCAGATTTTTTAATTTCTCCGACTGAACTAATTTCTTTTTAAGCGTTGCCTGCTCTTTTTCCAGGTATTTTTCCCGGGTTAAATCCCGGAGAACTCCCTGGTAACTTATTTTGCGACCCAGATACCCCTTAATTTTATCCCCACTGATTTCAACGGTCAACACCTCGCCATTCAAATGGCAAATATCTGTCTCCAGCAAAAAAGGCTTGTCCTCTTGAATCAAATCTTCAAACTCCAGGATCCTCTCCCGGGGCAAAAGCCTTGCAAACGGCTTGCCCAAAAGCTCCCGGGGCAAAAATCCGGAAAGGGGGAAAATGGCATCATTCATGTAGGAAATATTCAATCTTGTGTCCAGGGTCCACAACACATCCGGGGTATGGTTAACCAGCAACCGAAACTTTCTTCCCGACGTCTCCAGTGCACTTATTAATACGCCCAGAGAAAAGGTAATGGCAGCACATAAAACAAAAAAAGTTCCCACAATCACCGCATAGGCCATGGGAGAGGATATCCCCTGGATAAACCCCAATGCGGGGGTCCATTGAAAATTAAGAACCCCCGCCAGAACCAGGGTTACCATGGTCAGAAACAGAGAGATTCCCCCGCCGCGCACCCCCAAAAAAACAACACCGAAGGATGCGAAACAAAGAAAATAAAGACGACTGCTGCCAACAACCCCGTCCGCACCCAGGGAAAACAGACCCAGGGCATAGAACCATAAGACACCCGCCCATCCTCTTTTATCAAAGGCAATTTTTTTAAAAGAAAACACCCCGATTGCCCAAAGATACATCATTAAATAAAAAAGGATCCTACTCCATTCGCCATTGACCAGGGCATAGCGGCAACTGAGCAAAAAAGGAAGAAGTCCGATCACGATCAACAGGAAAAAAAGCCAGTTGAAAATTTTTTCTTGCCAATAAAGAAGCAGGGTTTGCCTTTCTTGGTAATCGGATTTGTAACTCACCTGGTCAGGTATCATAGTTGACTTCCTATTTATTAAAAGATAAGAAAATAGTTCATCATATTAAACTCAAAAATCAATTAATGTAAAGGATTTACCATGCCCCCTTATATACCCACCCGTGAAGATGCCATGGCGCTGCTGAAAGAACATACTCAAAAGCAAGGGTTGATCCGTCATGCCCTGGCCGTTGAATCCGTGATGGGTCATTTTGCCACCCTCTTTGGGGAAGATACCCTAAAATGGAAGGTCATCGGACTGGTCCATGACCTTGATTATGAACGGTATCCGGACCAACACTGTGTCAAATGTATTGAAATTTTTGAAGCCCGCGACTGGCCCCAGGAATATATTCGAGCGGTGATCAGCCACGGCTGGGGCATCTGCACCGATGTCATACCCGAGACCCCCTTGGAAAAAACATTATACGCCATTGATGAACTCACGGGTCTTATTGCCAGCGCTGCCTTGGTAAGGCCTTCCAAAAGTATTCTGGATATTACGGTTAAGTCCGTTAAAAAGAAATTTAAGGATAAAGGTTTTGCCGCTGGTGTGGACAGAGAAGTCATTATAAAAGGAGCAGAACGGCTGGACATGGAACTTTCCGAAATGATCACCCAAGTAATATTGGGCATGCGACCCGTAGCAGACCAAATCGGTTTAAAAGGCAACTTATAAATACTGCCTAATGTTGACAGACATTGCCGGGTGGTATGTCAATGCATTGACAACCACCCGGCAAATTCCTGCAATTTTTTCCGGGTCTGGCAGGAGGCCACCATCGGTTTAATTTCATAACTACCCATAATAAAACACAATACTCTCTTTTTCTTATTCTGGCACAGGTATTGCTTTAACCCTATACAGCAACACTGACTTTTATTAAGGAATAAGAATGAAACTTACTTTACAAAAACTAAATGACAATCTTTCTGGCTTTTTTTTAAATATTTTCAACTCCGGAGCTAAGCAGGCGTTGATACAGAATAAACTGACCCGCCATATTGTCGCCCTTAATAAAAAGACCTCTTCAAAGGAGATCATTAATGAAGTGGCTGTCTGCCTCAAGGATATCCTGGGTTACCGGCTCTTCGCCTTTGTTGTTAAAAAAGAGTCTGGTGTGGATATCTGGCTTGATCCAAGAATGTATAAAAAATCCCTTGAAGATATTATTGTAACTGATTTCAATATCAAAAAAGAAAACTTAAATTACCTGAACCAGACCTTTGAAGCTGACGATCTTGAGGAAGAATTCAGCTTGAAGAATCTAATTTCCTATGAGCTGAATGAAGAAAACTGCTATTCACGGCTGTATATGCTGCCCAAAAAAAGCATCTCCCCCTTTCACGATGAAGTGGTCAGCTTGATTCTCCAGGGATGTGCCACGGCGCTGTCAAAACAGATACAAATGGAAAACCTTAAGGACGCCGCTGTAATTGACCCTTTAACCGGATGTTACAACCGCAGGGAATTTGAGACCCAGATCAACCGGCATATTGCCATGGCCAGTCGCCATAAAAACCCTTTATCCCTGTTTATGTTTGACCTGGATTTTTTTAAAAAGATAAACGACACCCACGGTCACCTTGGTGGAGATCTGGTCCTAAAAGAGATCGCCCTTCTGGTCAAGGACAGCATAAGAACAGGTGATGTGCTGGCCCGATACGGCGGGGAAGAGTTCATCGCTATTCTTCCTGAAACAAACAAAACAAAGGCCATGGAATTAGCAGACCGCCTTAGATCAAAGATAGCGGGTATGCGGATTCCCTTCAATGGAAGCATCATCCGTGTAACAGCCAGCTTCGGCGTATCTGAACTTACACCCAATTCAGATATGAACAAGATCATCCAGGATGCAGATACCATGCTGTACAAGGCAAAGGTCAATGGCCGTAACACAGTCATGCCAGGCCTCATCAAGATCTGTGCTCCCAAGCAGGGAGAAACCAAGGAACAAATCCGGCTTTAAGACCGCAGATGAAAAAAATTGCGATCCTTACCACCCGCCCAGGAAA
>JAFLJU010000009.1 GCA_022712835.1 Desulfobacteraceae bacterium | reverse complement strand
GGGTATCCACCGCCATTACCGCTAATCCTGCATGGTCCGCTCCCCTGAGCAGGGTTTGACTGAGCAGACCGATCCCCTGACCGCCAACACCTGTCATATAGATATTAAATTCCTTCATTTTTTTTCCTTTTCAAACCCAATGGCCTGGTCCGGACAGGAAGGTCTGCACGACCCATCCCCCAAGCAAAGGTCGGTATTCACCTCGACACTTCCATCCAAATTCCGGACAAAGCTGGGGCAGCCAAAGTCCTCAACACAAGCATGTGCCTGGGTACAGGTTTTCGGGTCAATGGAGATATGTCGCTGGACATATCCTTTTTTCTTGCGCTGACTTCGGGTGAACTTGAGCATGCAGGGGTGCCTGGCAATGACCACGCTGATCCCTTCGGTTTTAAGAGCCTCTTGTACAAGACCGGTCAGCTTTTCCTGATTGTAGGTATCACAGGCGAGCACCTGTTCAATGCCAAGGCCCTTGAGCAGGGTTTCAATGTTAATCGACCCGCTGGCATGGTCCTGGTGACCGGTCATGGCCGTGGTACCGTTTTCCATGATGATCAAGGTGATATTGTGATGATTGAAAATGGTATTGATCAGTCCGGGCAGACCGGCATGAAAAAAGGTGGAATTTCCTAGGAAGGCCACCGCCTTTTTTCCGCCGTTGTGTACGCCCGGCATGGGCGTGAACTTATGGGGTGAAAGTCCCCTATACGTGAGTCCTGTTAACATCAGTTTTGTTAACACAAGTATTAGCCGAAAACAAGGGCGGAACTGTGAGGGACCGTCCGAAGGAAGTTGGAGTGCAAAACTATGAGCCGACGAACAGAAACAGCATATAAGGCCTGGTCTCCGGGTAAGCCAGCACAACATGTCGAAGCCCAGGATTCAGAAGATAGGGTAAATGCTGCGGTTGTGTAGTGACAGTTCACGTTCTTATCCGGGGAGATCTGCTCTGCGTGCATTGAACCTCTTTTGTAATAACTCCCGGTTCGGGCCATTCCGGGTAACCAAGGTCCAGGCATCACCGGCTGTTGCCGACGGTGATGAGAAACGAACAATGGGCAGCACTTGCAAAAGAAGTGTCATTGCGCCTTTCAGGGTAACCTGACGGGTGATGGAGCAGAAGTCAGCAGACGTCATAGTAGCCAAATGCCGGGGGTAATGCCCCGGACAGGGTGAAGGACCGAACATCAAACGAAAAGGAGGTGTCCATGAGCTTTGTATATACCGTGAATCCGAATGGAGGAGTAATTTACAAGCGCGATGTGGAAGTACCATTTTCAAAGACTCATCTACTGGAATGTATTCTTTCAGCAGAGAACGTACGTCGTGCTTGGAAACAGGTGCGGGCTAACAAGGGTGCTCCTGGAATCGACGGTGTAACCGTTGAACAATTTCCAGACGCCTTCCGTGAGTTATGGCCTAAAATACGTTCAAACTTTTTTGAAGGGACGTATGTTCCTTCTCCTGTTCTAAGGGTTGAAATACCGAAGCCGGATGGAAGTATGCGCCCACTCGGTATTCCCACAGTCACAGTTAACTGCACATAATGACAGTATCCATCTGGGATGGGCAAAGGTTATCCATCCTTTTCACCCTCGCCGGGGTCAGAGTTATCAAATTTTAAAAACCAGACGTGTCTCCGGTATTAAAACTCTAATTCTAAAAGACACTTTTGCTGGAACTTTTGCCATTGCCAACGACTGGACTAATTTATCAGATCCATCCTCTCAAACGACCCCTGATTTTACTCCTCTTGTTTTACATTTCGATTCTTTGCAGGGAATTGTTGATATTATAAAAGAAATCGATAAACAAAAAAAGAGGAGCTGAAGAACCATGAATTTTTTAATGATAGCAATACATGAAAAAAAATTTATAAAAATAGTAGACATCCACCTCAATCCTCTGTATATATATGATAGGACCCATGCAACCAGAAATCACCTTTCGGATATTTGCTACCAATACATACAGGAGAATCCAGAAAAAATATCGGCTATTTTTTTCATAAATAAAAAGTTAGGAGAAAATTGTGAGCCTGTCCACTCCACAACAAATGGACATCGAACTGGGAGCAATTTTATTAGCAAATATGCTTCAGGGAATGTTCGAAACTGCTTCATACAATATTTTAGAAGCGGGGGATAGCGATGATCTCAAAAATAAAAAACAGCCACAGGCAAAAACCAGCATACATTTACATCAGACAGTCAACGATGGGTCAGGTAAGACACAATCGCGAGAGCACCGAGAGGCAGTATGCGCTCAAGGACAAGGCCATTCAACTTGGATGGAACCCATCGACAATCAGAGTTCTGGATCAGGATTTAGGCAAGTCTGGAGCCCAACTTTCCGGGCGCAAGGACTTCAAGATTTTGGTGACGGATGTCTCAATGGGCCAAGTCGGTGCGCTATTCGCCCTGGAAGCATCACGATTAGCTCGATCCTGCCTGGATTGGCAGCGTCTACTCGAGATTTGTTCTATTACCGGGACGATTGTGATCGATGGGGATGGTTGTTACGATCCATCAGATTTCAACGATGGCCTTTTACTCGGGATAAAGGGAACCATTGCCCAGGCCGAGCTGCACTTCATTCGAGAGCGCCTCCAGGGGGGTAAACGAAATAAAGCCAATAAAGGTGAGCTACGCTTTCCCTTGCCAGTCGGCCTCTGTCATGATGATCAAAACAAAATTGTCTTAGACCCTGATCAAGAAGTCCAGGGAGCTGTTAGAATGGTATTTGATGCCTTCCGAAAAGCAGGCAGCGCTTATAAGGTGATGCGACAATTTACCAAACTGGGTCTTTTGTTTCCCAAACGGTCTTATGGAGGAGTTTGGGACGGTAAGCTGATTTGGGGAAAATTAAATCACAGTCGTGTATTGAGTATCTTGAAAAATCCGTCTTATACTGGCGCCTATGTTTACGGTAGGTACCGTAGCACCAAACTAATCTCCCCTGAAGGAGAAGTTCAAACACAATTGCGTGCAATGCCTATGAAAGATTGGCTGGTTACAATCAAAGACCATCATGAATCTTACATTAGCTGGGATGAATATATAAAAAATCAGCATATTCTGGAACAAAATCGAACAAATGGAGAGGAGACGCTTTTGAGTGGTCCCGCACGAGAAGGCCTGGCATTATTACAAGGTTTGCTTATCTGTTCCGGCTGTGGCCGTAGACTTACGGTACGGTACAAAGGAAATGGAGGAGTTTATCCCACCTATGAATGCAACTGGAAAAAGCGTGAAGGTCTTTCAACAGCCGATTGTATAA
>JAFLJU010000343.1 GCA_022712835.1 Desulfobacteraceae bacterium | reverse complement strand
CTTGCAAGAATCCCTTGTTTAATGCCTTTCTGACTGCCGCCGAAGCAGCCGGCTACCCCCTTAACGATGATGTCAACGGATATCGCCAGGAAGGGTTCGGACCCTTTGAACGGAACATCAGCCGAGGCCGAAGACTCAGTGCAGCAAGGGCCTATCTTCACCCGGTCCTGAAAAAACGGCCCAACCTGACCGTGATCTGCCGGGCCTTTACCAACAAGAGTTTATTTGAGGGCAAAAAAGCCGTTGGCGTGGAATTTGCCAAAGGGAAAAAAGGCCGGGCACAGACGGTTTCTGCAGGAGAAGTCATCTGCTGCGCCGGGGCCATTAATTCCCCCCAGACCCTCATGCTCTCGGGCGTGGGAAATGCCCAGGAACTCAAAGAGATTGGGATTCCAGTGGTCCAGGATCTGCCAGGGGTAGGCGAAAACATGCAGGATCATCTGGAGGTCTATGTCCAGTATAAAAGCAAGAAACCTGTATCCATGAACCCTTCCCTGAAATGGTGGAAAAAACCCTTTATCGGATACCAATGGCTCTTCCATAGATCAGGGGCGGCCGCCACAAACCATTTTGAGGCGGGCGGTTTCATCCGAAGCAACGATGAGGTTGAATACCCCAACATCCAGTTTCATTTTCTGCCCCTGGCCATCCGGTACGACGGCAGCCAGCCCAGTACCGACCATGGGTACCAGGTCCATGTGGGCCCCATGTACTCCAATACCAGAGGGTCTGTAAAACTCAAATCTGCCGATCCCAGGCAATACCCGGCCCTGCGCTTTAATTATCTGTCCACGGACCAGGACCGCAAGGAATGGGTGGAGACCATCCGCTGTGCCCGGAAAATCATGAACCAACCTTGTTTTGACGAATTCAACGGCGGAGAAATGTCGCCTGGCAACCATATCCAGACAGACAAAGATATTCTGGACTGGGTGGCAAAAGATGCGGAAACCGCATTGCACCCATCTTGCACCTGTAAGATGGGAACAGACGACATGGCCGTGGTGGACCCTAATTCCATGAAAGTTCACGGGATTGAAAACCTGCGGGTGGTGGATGCCTCGGTCATGCCCATTGTGACCAACGGCAATATCTACGCCCCCACCATGATGATAGCGGAAAAAGCTGCGGATTTTATCCTGGGCAACACCCTGGAACCACCGTCAACGGCAAAGTTCTACCGGCATCAAAAAGATCTGATAAAATAAAGCGTACAGGCCATTTTAAAACTTTCGTTAAAAAAAGCGTTTTGGGATTGAAACTTTTCAATCCCAAAACGCTTTTTGTCCTGCAAATAGTTTTGACTCAATAAAAACCTGCTTTAGCCCAAACAACGATAATTGAACCGGAATTGATCATCTTTATCTTTGGCCAAATATTTATTATCAACAAATTTCTTTAAATCCCTTCTGGCCGTCTGGATTGAAACATTGCTGTAAAGCGTAGCATAGACAGGATTTGTTTTTAACTCTTTTAGCACAAATGGCCCCGGATTCTTTGGTAAAAGCAATAAAAATTGATATTGTCTTTTTGTTATATTTTTATTTTCTAAAGAAATTCTAAAACTATCATGTATTACAAGCATCCGGATAGAAAATGTTATATCTTCTTTAATCTTTTTTAAAGCCTTAACAACCGATTTTAAAACAAATTCAAGAAAGGGAGATACATCATTATTTTTCTTCAATGCAATTGTCTTTGAATAGGCGATATAGTAATCGTCAACATTTTTATAATATAAATTAGCCAACATCTTTGGAACATATTTGATATTTGCAGCATCTAAAATTACTGTTTCTATGAGCCTCGCAGTACGACCATTCCCATCCCAAAATGGATGGATCAAGCTACAGTGATAATGTGCCAGTGCTGCACGAATAAACGGATCTAATTCTAAAATTTCATCACTATTGATCCATTTAATAAATTCTTTCATCAAGTTCTTTACATCATCAAGAATTTTTGGTGGTTTATACACCCCACCATGGGCTAAATCACCTACATAAACAAGACCATTTCTATATGTCCCAGGTGTATTGTTTTCATGCGGTACTTTAAAAGTTACAACTTTGTGTAACCTACGGACGAAATCCTCATTTAATTCATAAACAAATGTTTCAGATGATATGTTAGATAAAATATCATAGCAGGATAATAAATTTGTAATTTCTTGTTTATGTTTTTGCGTGTATCCTTCAATATCTATGTTATTTGCAATTTGTTCCACACCTTCTACAGGAATAGGGTTGTTTTCTATTGCGGCTGTCCCAGCAATAGAACTATACAAAAGATCAGGTTCTAATTGAGATGCGAGATCAGGTAAAATCGGCAAATCAATAATTGTGTCATGAAGAACTTTTGCTTCCGTCAGAAGAGAATCAATTACTTTATGGTTTGCATATTCATGTATAAAATAAAAATTACCAGATTTGTGCGTTAAATATTTCATATTTTTATCCAATAAATGTAACACAACTATTTAAATATTTTAAATAGTTACAGTAAATAATTGATGTTGAGTGTAACGAATTATGGAACACATTTTGATAAAAGGCAAGCTTAAATGCAGCAACTTTAATCATAGAATAACAAATCATTCCCCCCCTGCTGATATCTTTCCAAAAAGAAAGAGGCATTGTCGAGAAGTGTGCCGGTTATGATTTTTCTTCTTGAAGCTGAATTAAATAGCAAGAATATCTTTCATTTTCTGATATTCTTGTTCATCGATCTCGCCCTTGGCCAACCTCATTTTTAAAATGTTAAGAGAATCTTTTTTGTCAAATTGCCCAGA
>JAFLJU010000129.1 GCA_022712835.1 Desulfobacteraceae bacterium | reverse complement strand
AAAAAGATTTTTTAAGCAGGGTGTGCTTGGACCAATTTACATCGTCCCGTTCCGGATATTCAATATTATAATGCAACCCACGGCTTTCCTTGCGGATCAAAGCGGATTGGATGATCAATTCAGCCACTGTTGCCAGATTTCTCAGCTCAATCAAATCCGAGGTTACCTTGAAATCCCAATAATAGTCATTGATCTCCTGCTGGATATTTTCAATCCGTCGCTTGGCTCTTTGTAATCGTTTGTCAGACCGGACAATCCCCACATAATTCCACATGAGCCGTCGAATCTCATCCCAGTTATGGGAAACCACAATGGCTTCGTCGCTATCCCCCGCATTGGTTTCATCCCAGAGGTCCATACTCACAGTGATCTTGTTGTCAATGGACTGAAACTCCGCTAGGGAAGTTTCATAGGCATTATGGGAATAAACCAAGGCTTCAAGCAGTGAGTTAGAAGCCAGGCGATTGGCCCCGTGAAGTCCTGTGCAGGCGGTTTCTCCAACCGCATAAAGCCGCTGAATATCGGTTTTACCATTCAAATCCGTTGCCACCCCACCGCACATATAATGGGCGGCAGGTACCACGGGAATGGGCTCTTTTGTCATGTCTATGCCATATTCCATGCACCTTGCATATATATTGGGGAACCGATTTTTGATAAAATCGGCATCCTTGTGGGAGATATCCAGAAAAACAGATTCTGCCCCTGTTTTTTTCAATTCATTGTCAATGGCTCTGGCCACGATATCTCTACAGGCAAGTTCTTTGCTGGGAGAATAATCTTCCATGAACCTTCGCCCAGTTTCATCAATTAAAAAAGCGCCCTCCCCCCTGACCGCTTCTGAAATCAAAAAGTTCTTGGCTTCGGGGTGGAACAGACAGGTGGGGTGGAACTGGACAAACTCAAGATCAGCAACCGAGGCACCTGCCCTATATGCCATGGCGATCCCATCCCCTGTGGCAATATCCGGATTGGAGGTATAAAGATACACCTTACTGGCACCCCCTGTGGCAAGCAGGGTGATCCCGGAATAAAAGGTTTCTATTTTTCCGGTTTGATTGTCCAGAACATAGGCACCACAACAGATATTTTCATTCTGGGTGACCACCAGACCGTTTCTGACACTGGTGGAAAAAGTAATCAGGTTAACAGCGATATGATCTTCTAAAATGGTGATATTTTCATGACTTTCGACCTTTGCCACCAGGGTATCTTCAATCTCCTTTCCGGTGAGATCCTGGGCAAACACAATCCGCTTGGCAGAGTGTCCCCCCTCCTGCCCTAGGGCAAAATCAAACTGGCCCTGACCGTCCATGTTAAAGCGAGCCCCCTGGCCGGCCAATTCAACAATACGCCCGGGTCCGTTTTCCACCACCATTTTGACAACTTCCTGGTTGCACAGGCCATCCCCAGCGCTTAGAGTATCTTTTATGTGGAGGTCAAAGGAATCCATCTCACTAAAAACTGCGGCAACACCTCCCTGGGCCAGGGCGGTGTTGCTTTTTTGGATTTTTTTCTTGGTTACAATGGTAACCTTTCCAAATTGTGCCACCTTCAATGCATAGCTTAACCCGGCAATACCACTACCGATCACCAGGAAATCCGTTTTTTTTATCATAGCAGGGAACTTCTTTTCTTTTTTCGGGTACTCAAGCCAATAATCAACCCGACAATGAAGACGCCTGCCCCACTAAGGAACCACAATTTTTCTTCATTGCTCCTATTTTTTTCAAGGGTGAGGATGTGATCCTTCTGATCCTGGGATTCTTTGGTAAGGGCTTTATAGCTGGCATTCAATTTCAGGTAATCAGCAGAAGCCTGTTCCAGTTTTTTGTATTTTTCCTCAATATCCACCAGCACCCTATTTTCCTGGGCCAAAACCTTTTTCTTTTCCTCTGCCTGTTCAAGGGTTGTCACCAGACGTTCATTTTCACTTTTCAATTGCCGTACCATCAGGGCTTGAGGGACCGCTTCTGTGAGAAAACGCGACAGCACCCACCCGGTCTTATCATTCTGGGTCTTAACGTGGGACCAGTCTTTCTGGTACTCAATGGTCTCAAGTTTTGAACCCGATATGAGCATGGCAACAATCTTGTGCTCAACACCGGGACCCGTCCGCATGGTAATTTTTGTAATGCCGCTGACATAAATATCCTTGGCAGCAAGGGGGCTTGCACACATCCATCCCAAGAGGCAGATGGCCGCCAGAATTTTCGTCATTTTCATCATATTTCTTTATTCTCCCTAGGGGTTATCTCGTTCATGACCTATCCATTATCACTGCATATCGCCAATATCAAGCCCCTTTACAATATTCATATTGATTTTGGATATTAATTTTGACCCCCATCTTCTCAAACAGACGGATCAAACCGTACCGGGTTCGGTCCAGAAAAATGAACTCAGGGTTGATCCCGTTGATGTGGGTCCGAAATTCATTCATTTTCATTCCGATTTGCCGTCCCTTTTCCATGAAATCCGGATTGGCCCCAAAATCAAACTGGGCATTTTTAAACAATCGACTATACCAGTCACCAATCTCCATGAACACTGCCACCATCCTGTCGCTAATATCCGCATCAAGCCCGGGCGTAATAAATTTCATCCGGGTTAATAACGCCTGGTAGGCCTTTTTATCGTGGTTTCCCCCCTGTTGGACTAATGCCTGATACAGGTCAACAAAATCCGGTTCAAAGGACCGGACACAGCCAAAATCCAACAAACTGACCGATAAATCTGGGGAGATTAAAAAATTGCCCGGATTGGGGTCGGCATGGATAAGGTGCAGTTCGTAAAACCCTTTGACAAAAATATCATTCAAGGTCTGGGCCACCTGGGTTTTACTTTCCTTATCAGGGTTTGTGGCAAGCCAATGATTTAAGGTCATTCCCTCCATACAGGACATGGTCAACACGTGACGGGTGGAAAGTGCCTTAATCACTGTTGGAATCCTCACCCGGGGATGGTTTAAAAATTTGGAGAAAAACTCAATATTTTGAGCTTCTTTTTCGTAATCGGTTTCCGCTAGAAGAACCTGTTCAATCTCATCCAAAGCTGTTTTGATAATGGCAAACTCAGCCATGGGCCGTAATATGGTTTTAAGCAACAAGATATCATTGGAAATGGTTCGACCGATATCCGGGTACTGGATCTTCACGGCCAGGGATTGATTTTCCCTGGAACGGGCCCGGTGGACCTGCCCCAGACTAGCTGCTGCAAAGGCCTTTGTGTCAAAGGATTGAAACATAGTTTCCGGAGGGGCATTAAAATTATTGATGATAATTTTTCTGACCAGGGCCCGGTTGATGGGAGCCACCTGATGATAGGATTTTTCAAGCTCCCGTTGAAAACTTTTGGGGAAGAATTCCCGCTCAAAGCTAAGCATCTGCGCAATTTTCAGGGCAGTGCCCCGGAGCAGGGAAAGGCCCTGGAACAAAATTTTTGCATTTTTTTCATCCAGCTTTTGTTTAACCTGGGTCTGATTTTCCTTTGAAAGAAACGGGCGTTTTATTAAAAAACCCAGGTGATTGGTTCCCATCCTGGCCGCAATTTTTCCCGAGGAAAAACTCCGGGTGATCTTCCCCTTTGGCATGGTATCCGTCATGACTGATTGTCCATAAATTTGCGTTTTATAGTATGAAGGGTATCCACACCGCCTTTGACCCCATCCATTCTGGACAATATATGATTTTTAAATAAAAATATGCCGATATCAAATATCCTATTTCCGATTCCGGCACCGATAGAGGCTGCGGCCAGATCAAT
>JAFLJU010000395.1 GCA_022712835.1 Desulfobacteraceae bacterium | reverse complement strand
ATTATGTTGTCAGTAGTTTTGAAAAATTTAAAAATCATCTTTAAGCTATTGAATTTAAAAGGGATACTCACTTACAAAGATTGAAATTAAAATATGTTTAAATTTCAATCGGTTAGGTCCGCTCGCAACATAAGTCTATTTATGTTGTCCCCCAACTACGGATTTAAAGGCGGGGACTATTATTAATAAGTCATGATTTTTCAGGATTTAAAATGCCCCCAAAACTTTCCCTGTGAAGTCTTCGCTTTCTCCGTAATTTTCAGGCCACAATATATGGTACGCCATAATCTTTAATTTCGCAGGTATAAGAATCCACATATTAAATAGAAACTTGATTAATCTTTTATGGAGGACGGGTGATCCAAGGTTCACCAAGGTTATTAGGCAGGTCATTGGGTGGCTGGTCGGAGCGGCGTAAATTGACTGGGCGTCAGGATAGAAAGACCCGTCAATTTCCCGCATCCCAATCGATCACGGACGATCGATTGGGATGCGCGGAGTGCCAGTCCCCCATTGACCTGCCGGGTTGTGACGAAAACTGTCATTAAAATGATATTTACTTACAAATACCCGAATGCCCAATCTCTCGCCCAATAGAAAAAGCCCCCTCCACCATTTGACACATCAACCCTGGATCTATAGAATATCCGGGTATGATGCAATTTATATGAGTATCCTTGAACAATTGCCAGGCAAAGCCAAAAAGGAGGATCCCAATGGGAGCCAGCAACCTGATATTTTTAGAACTTCTCGAATGGTTTGACGAAAGCGGCCGAGAACTTGTTCATCGCTTGCCGGAACAGGGATCTGCCGACATCAAATATGGTGCCCAGCTAACGGTGAGGGAAAGCCAGGCCGCGGTTTTTTTCTATAACGGCAAAGCCGTGGGCGCCTTCGGCCCGGGCCGCCATACACTGAAAACCGCCAATATCCCGGTGTTAACCAAAATAGCCAGTCTTCCCTGGGGATTTACAAGCCCGCTGCGGGCAGAGGTCTATTTCACAAATCTAAAAACCTTCACCAATCTAAAATGGGGCACCCGGGACCCTGTGGCTTTCAAGGACACAAAATTGGGGTTGGTCAGACTGAGGGCATTCGGCATTTTTAACCTGAGAATCGTCCAGCCCGTGCTGTTTATCAACCGACTGGTGGGGACCCAGGGGGTATATACAACCGAAGAAATAGGGGATTACCTTAACCAGGTGGTGGTTTCCAGGTTTAATGATTATATCGGTGAAAAGATTTCCACCATCTTTGATTTGCCTGCGCAATACGACGAACTGGCAAAGGGCCTTACCGAAAGAATCCAAAAAGATTTTTCACAATTTGGCATATCCCTGACAGGACTTTATATTAACGCCATTACCCCTCCCCCTGAGGTCCAGCAGGCCATTGACGATAAAAGCCGCATGGGAGTCTTTGACGACATGAACAAACTTATGCAAATGAAAACGGCCATGGCCATGGAAAAAATTGCCGAAGGATCCGACTCCATTGCCGGAAACGGAGCCCAGGCCGGCATGGGCATGGGGCTCGGAGTGATGCTGCCGGGTATGTTTGCCCAACAATTGTCCAATCAAGGAGGGACTACCAACGCCCCTCCCAGCACAACCCAATGTGGTGAATGCCAGAACCAGATCCCCCTGAATGCCAATTTTTGCCCCCAATGCGGCCATCAGCAGGTGATCTTTGAAAAATGTACCCATTGTGGAAAAAACATTACCGTCGGAACCCAATTTTGTCCCCGATGCGGTACGGCAACCCCAGAAAAATCTGCGGTCCTGTTTTGTGCGAAATGCGGCACCGAAAACCTAAGCGATGCTATCTTTTGTAATCAATGCGGGGAAAAACATTAGTTTTAAAATCGAACATCAATGCCCCCAATGCGGCTCACCCATCACCCTTGGGGAGGAAGCCCTGTTTTTTGTATGCGGTTTCTGCCGGGTGCGGTCCTGTATTTCCCAAAAGGGATTTTCCCGGTATTATTTCCCCTTGTCCCCCCATGCCCCGGCAGGAAGTGATCTTTTTTACCTGCCCTATTGGCGGTTCAAGGGGGTGCGGTATGCCTGTCATTTTTCCGGGGTGACCCCCCGGTTCATCGACAATTCCTCTTTGGCAATGGAAAAAGCCCCCATGCAGATTCCCTACTCCCTTGGATTGCGGTCCCAGGCGCTCCCCCTAAAACTTGTTTCAAATGATACCCCGGGCAAGTTTATCCGCCCCGGGGAATTTAAAACCATTTTCAAACTGTTAGAAAAGAGAGGAAAATCCGCCAAAAGCCTTCAGGCCCCGGTTTTCCAAGAGGATATCGGTGAGGCCAAAAGCCTGATATACGCCCCTTTTTACATTCAAAACCACCGTCTTTTTGACGGAATACTCAACAAAGAGATCCCCATAAATTTCCCCGGGGATATGGATATAAACAACCTGCCCCTGTGTCGTCCGGAAAAAGAAACCACTTTTATTTCAGGGATTTGCCAGGACTGCGGCCAGGACCTGGAAGGCCAGTTTAATTCCCTGGTGCTTATCTGTCAAAATTGCCAGACCCTTTGGCAGGCAAGGGGCAACAAACTTGGTAAAATTAAATACGGATGTGCAAAACCGAGCAAATCCGATGATGTCATGGTCCCTTTCTGGAAAATAAAAGCGACCATCCCCCCTATTCCCCTTTCTTCCTATGCAGATCTGGCCCGGATGGGGAACCTTCCAAAAGCCATCCGGCCGGAATGGGAAACCCAAAACCTTCATTTTTGGGCACCGGCATTCAAGATCCGACCCAAGGTTTTCCTAAGATTAAACACAGCCCTTGCCATTGCCCAGCCCGATCCCCTCCTTGAAAAAAAAATCAGTAAAAATATCCACCTGCCCATCACCCTGCCCTCGACGGAAGCAATCCAGAGTATCAAAATCACCCTGGCCTCCCTGGTCCGACCCGCAAAAGATCATTTGCCCCCTTTGTCCTGCGCAAGCATTGTTCCAAAAGAAATCTGTCTTGTTTTTCTGCCCTTTGAATCCCGGCACCATGATTATTTCCACCCCGGTCTCAATGTGACCATTAATAAGAACACCCTGACCTTGTCAGATAATCTATGATAAGAAAAAATTTAAAAAATCCTTTACCCAAAGGGGAAAAAAAGATAGGTTCAAACCCAATAATAAAATCCCATTTTTTATGGTCAGCGTTGATCGTATCGTGAATGCGAGGCTGACATTATCGTTTTAAGGAGCAAGTTAATTTGAATTTTAAAATAATGAGCAACCTAATAATCTGTTTTTGTAGTCTGACCCTCTTATTTTCCTGTTCCGACTCTTCCCCAAAATCCAGGTTGGGAAAAAGAATGTCAATTTACCTGGACCGCCTGGAATCCTCTGCAATTGACCTGCAGCATGAACTTGATAATATCGCCGATATGAAACGACTCAACACAGTTGGCCGGATGAAGAAGGCAATCTCTATCATCAAGCAAAGTGAACTCACCCTCAAGAAGGCCAACCAGGATATCGCGGCCTATATTGCCTTTATCAATAGCAATTCCCGGGAGCTGAAAAA